>NZ_JBHZPE010000113.1:0-3189 GCF_042787985.1 Peribacillus sp. YIM B13481 | reverse complement strand
TTGCATTCATCGATTTCAAAGAATGACTTCCATGTTTTAAACAAAATTTCGATTTGCCAACGCAGGGAATAGAGGGAATGAACATAGTCAGTGGGAACTTCTTCTGGTGATGTATTCGTTATGTAGACATTCATACCCATCAAGTGCTTACTTTTCTCCTTCATGACAATGCCTTTCTTCTTTTCTCGAATGCTTGGTTTTTTAGGCGTGTTTGCGTTTGATCATCGGTTAAACGATGGATCATGACACGTGCTGGAAGCTTCTGATTTTGACCAATGTATGCTTCAGTGATTTCCAGTGTTTCACCAGAGGTTAGATGGGACATCATTTGTGTCATATCAAGCTGGATGTATTCGGTTTGTTTTTTTAACGTGCCATTGTTGAAAAATTCTGGATCAGGGTTCTTGATATAAATACGTGTATTTAACTTCAACCGAGAAATATAATAAGCCTCTTTATCATGAATGGCTTGTAAGTCTCCTAAATCAAAGTAACCAAGATCACGTAAACATAAATCGCCTTTCTCTACAGTTTCAAGGCAGATTGTACCGTATGTTTTATCATTGTTTTTTCCTGGTCCTACCTGTACGTTTAAAAATTGGCCACTTAATAAATCGTATTCCAATTGGATTTTCACCCCTGCAGTATGACTACTCCCTCCAGAGCCTTGATAATTTGTGGCGAAGGAATCAGGTAGCTGAAATACAGTCGCATCTAAAATCCGAATACGTTCGAAAGCAGAAATCATGTGTGAAGAAAGCGAATGATTTAAACAGAGATTTTGTGTTAGGAGTGAAGTAAAGACTTCTCGGAGGAATGCGACAGCTGCTGGATTAAAGCGCTGATTCAGCCCTTCTGGGCTTATTAGTACACCCATGGAAGCCTCCAAACGACTACATAATTGCGTAAGTGATGTACTAGCGACTTCTTGGCTGAGCCAAACGCACAGGGCGATAAGTCCATTTGCTTGATACTTACTAGATCGTTGTACAAAGCCCACCTGTTTGGCCGTTTCTTGTAGGACTATTGGGGATAGAAAACGTTGTAATTCTTTTGCAAAAAGTGTCAGTTCACTGGAGACGATAGGATTCATAAAAAAACACCATCCTTTCTCGTAAACTTCTTACGATAAGCATAGCGTTTTTTCATTTTTGAAGGTATTGTTTAAACTTAGCTTGATGGGCATGTGGTGGTACCCCTTTATTGCATTAGATAGTAATGTAATTTATAATACGTTTAAATGATTAAATTCTTAAACGGAAGGTAATGTTAGCGAAATGAACTGTAATGATAAAGTAATGCATATTTTAGAAAATTTAAGACCATGTTTTCAAGGGTTGGGGGATCCAACTCGTCAGCAAATTGTATCACTTTTAATTGATAAAGATAGCTTGAATGTGACGCAAATTGCTGAGAATATTCCTATGTCAAGACCTACTGTATCTCATCATTTGAAAATATTGAAACAATCAGGGTTACTTCAAGTTCAGAAAAAAGGCACTGAAATGTATTATTGTCTTGAATTTAATGAAACAATAAATCTTTTAAAAGAACTTGTTTCTTTAGTTGAAGATGAATGTAAGAACTAGGTATTCATTTATAGTTTAGGGACACCTTTTGTCCCTTTTTTTAGCGATAATATGTTAAAAGGTTTAAGTTTTTAATCATTTAAACTTATAATCTCACACTAATTAAAATGGAGGTTTCAGATGAATAAAAAAACAGTATTAATTGTTGGTGGGTATGGAGTTGTTGGTAGTCAAATTGCTCGAATTTTACATGATCGACATCCTGATTTGGAAATTAGATTAGGAGGAAGAACCTTAGGGAAAGCGTTACCTTTTGAATCAGAGAGAGTAAAAATAGTCAAGGTAGACAACACAACAGATGATCCTTTAAGAAATTTGGATGATAATTTCACATTAGTTGTTAATGCGGTTAATGACCCTCAAGATAGACTACTCCTATCTGCAGTTCGAAAAAAAATTCCATTGGTTGACATTACTCGTTGGACTGAACGCTTTAAGAGTTCTATTGATCGATTAAAAAATGTTGAGGTCCAATCCCCTGTTGTATTAGCTTCAGGGTGGATGGGGGGGACAGCAGCCCTTTTTTCTAAAATTTATTCAAAAGATCTTCAAGAGGTTACGGTTGATATCAACGCACTATATTCTCTTCAAGACAAAGCAGGACCAAATTCAACAGCGTATATGGACCGGTTAACTATTCCGTTTGAAGTCAAAGCTCGAGAGGGAATGCGACAGGCTTATCCAATGACTAATCCAATCAAAGTCCGCTTTCCAAACGGTTATATAACCAAATGTTATCGTTTGGATACTCCCGATCACGTAACCCTGCCAGAATCAATTCATGCTGTTTCGACTAACTTTCGTATTGCTTTTGATAGTAAAATATCTACATATGGACTGGTTTCTCTGGTGAATACAGGGATTTGGAAAATGATTAGTGGAGAAAAATTTACCAATTTACGGAAAAATATTCTCTATAAACCCGGAAGGGGAAGTGCACATAACATAGTTATTCATCTTAAAGGTTATGATGCTACTGGTGTATTGCATAGACGATGTGTGAACATATCAGATCCGTTAGGACAGACACATCTTACTGCTTTAGGAGCAGCTGTCCAAGCAGAGAACATTTTACAAACATCTGATATTGTGGTTCCGGATTCTGAAATTTACTTTCCGGAAAATCTATTAGATTTGGGTGTGAATGCATCTGCAATTTTAGATTTTTATAGGGAATATGGGGTTAATATTACGAAAGAAAATATATAAAAGGTACCGTTCTATTCGTGGTAGTACACATATGGCTATCAAGCTAAGAAAAGTAAATACCCCCAGAACGAAATTTTTTGCTAACTTGTAGCAAAAAAGCTCATTTTTTCGTTTTGGGGTAATTCTGAATGCTTAAGTTGATGGGCATGTGGCGGTACCCCAATAAAAACCGAAATCCCTCCTGTATTAAGGTAGATATTTATAAAGTTGGCTTTTTTATGGTGATAGCTTGGACAGTATGTCTTACTGAACTAACGGGTGCGTTAGCTGAAGATCGGAGCTGTCTTTAAGGCAGCTTCTTCTTATGCAACTATCGGGGCAGCATTCCTGTAATCAGTGAAATTGAAGTTTGAACAAAAAAATAACCTCTTGGTAGAATGAGAGAGTCCTG
>NZ_JBHZPE010000112.1:0-3518 GCF_042787985.1 Peribacillus sp. YIM B13481 | reverse complement strand
ATTACTTACTATCCTCATCACCTTTCAACTCTCTATTTTATAACATTTTCTTCTTTAACTAAACTGCCCCTTTAGTTGCATAAGAATAAGCTGCCTTAAAGACAGCTCTGATCTTCAGCTAACGCACCTGTTAGTTGAGAATCTACTTACTTTATCATTTAATTATTATCACAAGAAACATCACCAACAATAAAAATATATAAATCCATACCGTACATTTTATGAATATTTCCGCCCAGAATTTCTTTCGCAAACCATAGTGAAGGACCATGAAAGAAAATAAGAGACTGAATATTCCATTAAGAATATTACCACCCGCGAACTGTAAAGCTATATTAACCAAGCTAGAAACGATAAATAAAATGACATATACCATATCAATCTTTTCTTTGGACCTCGTGTTGAAATTGATACACTACTTTTCACCTCTTGGTTGTTTTATTAACTGATTATCCCGTTTTTCACTAACCTGCCCCGATAGTTCCATAAAGAAAAGCTGCCTTAAAGACAGCTCCGATCTTCAGCTAACGCACCTGTTAGTTCATTAAGAATTTGGTATTTACTATTTCCTTGTTCATATATTGAAAGGAGTAGATATCATTAACCACTTTGAATAGTTCTCCGTTCCTGGAGAAAATTGCACTTCCATTTGGTATTGCATATACCTTTCTTTCATTTGATAGGGGAATTAATTCTACATCTATATTATCCTCGTAATGGACCTCAACGCTAAACCCAACTAATCCTAAGCCCTTGATCACTATCGTTTCTGGATAGTCTTTATCTTTTGTTATTATGCAATCACTGCAGAAAGCTAATGAACCCGCACTATATCCAATGATTAAACCTTGAAAGTCTTTGATAATTGGGGTAAGTCCTTTCTCTTCTATTACATGGATTAACCTTTCTGGCTTTCCGCCAATAAAGTAAAGAATATCATGTTCCTTAATAGACTTTTCCATTTCTTTGTATGAAAGGTCTTCATTTAATAATTCAACACTTACATTCTCCATTATTGAAAAGGCTTGTTTGATATTTGCCATCCAACTTTCATACCTGGAATTGTCGGTTGCAAAAGGGATTATTAAAATCTTAGCATCAGGTTTAATTTTTTTTGAAAGTTCCAGGAACACTTCACCTAATTCGTTATTCAAGTGATTTCCGCCACCAATAAAACAAATTTCCATATATGTACCCCCATTTATTTACCAGCTATTCTTAAAATATTCTACCTAAAAGGGAAAATACCTTTATATGTCACTGCTATTCAACTATCCTGCCCCGATAGTTGCATAAAGAAATAGTTGTCTTAAAGACAGCTCAGATCTTCAGCTATAGCACCCGATAGTTGAACAAGACTTCTCTTTTTTACACATTATTTTCGAACTGTGCACTTCCCAATTCCATTATTCTCTACCCGAGGTACAAAAAATCCCCAATTATACTTAGGTGAATTTTTTTATTAAGAGATTTCCTTATCATCGTCGAAAACAATTTCTATTATGGCAAGTAGCAATGCAATAATAATCTCTGTTTTCAAGGAGAGTGTAATACTTTTCATAAACTCATCCACTGCGAACAGGACTAACCAGTTCGATGTGCCTTCAAAACTGATTCGGATAAAAAATACTTTTATTTTCCCTGTTATATTTCGGACAGACAGCTTGAAAATGGCTTTGGAAAACAATTCGACAATGATTCCTAAAATAAAGAAACTGACAACAAAACCAATCAATGACCAGATAGATTCATATTGAACGCCGAGCAGTTCAAAAACCCCTGCCAGTCCAAAGAAATAAAGCCCCAATACAAAGCCCACTACCAGGATAATGAGAAATGCTACTCCGGTAACTGTTGCCATCTTTTCTTTTATATTCATATCACGAAATGAATCATTGTTATTTTCTGGCATAGTTCTGTTTCTCCTCGTTAGATCTTTTACTTCTGAAACCCTAACTTATTTTACCAATAACTAATCTTTTTAGAAACATTGACCATTCGACTACACTACGCTTGTTGAACTAAACTGCCCCTTTAGTTGCATAACAAAAAGGTTGCTTCAGCAACCTCCCTTATTGAACTAAAGCACCCGTTAGTTTAAGTACAATCCTTCACAAATATAAGAAAAAGAGCTGCCAATGCAACTCCCTTATTGAGTAAAGCACTTGTTAGTTGAACAAAATAATACGCCTAATCAAATATTTATAGCTGTTTCTTCTTGCCATATCCGTTCCATATTCACTTCATTTTTTGTACAACTTAATTGAAAGATGTCAGGATTACTAAGATTTTTCCAACCCTCGAAATCAAAGTCACGATTATAATTCTTTAAAAGTAAGGAAATTATATTTCCGTGACTGACGATTACTGTGTTTTCAGTTTCACTTTTAAAAACTTCATCTACAACGTTAATTATTCGGTTCATTGCTTCTTGACTCGACTCTCCTCCTTCAAATTTCAACTCCATATCATTGAATGTTGCTTTAAGTTTTTCAAGCCAGTCAGGTAAATCCAGTGTACTTAGTGTGCGTTCTGAGAGGCGTTCATCAATCTCTATTTTAATATTTGTTTTCTCACTTAATGGTTCTACTGATTGAATAGCACGCAAAAACGGACTTGATATTATTCGTTCAATTTTTGCATTACTGAAGAAATTAACTAAATACTTCGCTTGTTTTGAACCCTTTTCAGTTAATGGAGATTCTGAAGGTTGCCCCTGTGCTTCGCAATGTCTGACAATGTAAATCTTCTTTAGCATAAGACCCTCCCACCTCTATTGGTCGCTTGGTTTACTTGCATCTTCTGATATATAAACTTCCCAGGTAACTATGGTAGTGCTATCCCTAACATTGTTTTCTTGAATTTCTTGCAACAATGATTTAGTACCTTGGTCGTTTTGACAATTAGCAAAAACCTTAAATACTTCACTTGGATTAATAAAAGGTGCATTTGAACATTCTATTAAACCATCTGTAGTTAATAATATATGATTTAACCCTTTTCTAAGTTCTCTTGTCCCACTGGTATAACAAGGCACTTTGTTATCAAATGTGTTGACCTGTCCTACCCATTCATAGAATTGTCTTTGATTGAGTTGATATTGTCCAAGTGCAGCTAAATCTTGATGAAATAAATAAAGAATGCAGTCTCCTACCGAAAACCACCAAAGATACTTATGTTTTCGTACAACGATTAAACAGGATGTTTCACCTTTTACTTTACGACAAATAGAAAGAAATTTTTCACTTTGAAAAAGGTTTAATACCTTCTCTTCTAGGTTTTTAAACATTTGATGATTTGTAGTAGGAAAGGATAATAGGTTTTCCATATCCGTTTTATTCTGTTTAAAAAGTTCAATCACTATCTCAGCACTCTCGGCAGTATAGTGTGCATCTAATATAATTACAAATTCCCAATCTTCATTTTTATTTGACCAGACTAAGTGGATTTGGGTCAATATTTTGGACACTAAAAAGTTAAATCTTAAGCTGTATTCCTAATTCGATCTTCAATGGCTT
>NZ_JBHZPE010000111.1:0-3666 GCF_042787985.1 Peribacillus sp. YIM B13481 | reverse complement strand
TTCATATTAAGGTTCCTCCTAAGGTTTTGAGTTAGAGTGATGTCTTACTCATATCTTACTGAGGAGCCCTATTTTTTTCAAAGCTGAAAAATAACGAACTACAGGAATGATAACCTGCCCCTTTAGTGCCATAAGAAAAAGGCTGCCTCAGCAACCTCCCTTATAGAAGTAAAGCACCCGTTAGTTAAACAAGGTTAGAGCATATTCTCGGCAATCTTTTTCAGTGCCTTTGCACGAGAAATGATAAATGCTCTCATATACTTCTCCAAAAACAACTTATCAGCTAAAACCCCAATTGGACCGAACGGTGACTTATATTGAAATTTATCTATCATTATAGTTCCACCTGGTTCTTCGATAAACTGATGTGTGTGAACAAAAGAATGGAAGGCACCCTTCACCATAATATCTACAAACTTATTTGGTTTTTCCATTAATGTCACTTGGGCTTTCAGCCTTTGTTTAATACCAAAGTGAATGGCTTCCCAAGTAACAGTATCTCCCGCCTCTAATAGCCCTTCTGTCACACCATCAACAGCGATTTCCTTTGTTTTAGATGTCGTTTTGGTATGAATATCCACGCTCCTCGCAAGATCAAAACATAATTCAACTGGTGCTTTAATAAATTGTTGATACTCAATAACAGGCATTTCTTATTCCCCTTTTATAAGCACTTTCTAACACCATCATTATAGTTCGTTGAAGCCATTATTACCTAGCCCCTATTCAACTAAACTGCCCCGATAGTTAATTAAGGATATTTTTTTACATTCAAAAGGCCACCAAATGGTGGCTTTCTTATGGAACTATAGCACCTGTTAGTTTAAGTGTAATATTTCACAAATATTATAAATGAGAAAAATGAATAACTAAAAATACAATAGGAGGAATTATTATTGATGGTAGAAGATTTAAAGTATTAAATTTCTTAATCCCCAAAATATTTAAACCAGATGCGATTATCAATATACCTCCTACAATCGTCACTTCGTTCAGAAGATCATTATTTATGGAGTTCTCCATTAAAATAGCAATTAAATAAATGGCACCTTGCCAAATAAATAAAACAATTCCTGCAACAGCTATCCCAATACCAAATGTGGATGCTAATACAATCGAGGTAATCCCATCCAACACCCCATTTGCAAGCAGATACGTATAATCTCCCTTTAACGCTGCCTCTACAGGACCTAAAATAGATAACGTTCCAATACAAAATAATAGGATAGCAGTCGCTAACCCCTCAGCTAAATTACCTCTGGAATATTTATTAACTAAAGCATTAAATTTTGATTCTAAATTCAGCCTTTGACCGAGCAATCCCCCTACGGCTAAGCTTACAATAAAAAGTACCGGATATTTGCTGGAAGGTAAATGTTGCACTAGTGCATTTATTCCTAACCCCAACGCAACTAACCCCATAGCCTGCATTAGAATGTTGTGACATTCATCTTTTATCCCCTTTTTAAAGATGCTTCCGATAATGCTTCCGATTACTATCATCATTGTATTAAAGATTGTTCCAAACATAATCATTTCTCCTTTTAATTATTGTTCTATCCAAAAATATAGACCCTCCTGTAACGGGAGGGTCAACACTTTATTGGTATTTGTATTTCTGTCAGATAGTCTTCTTTACTACCTGAGATATAATGGTCAATTATTGTTCTTTCAATGGAATCCCCGATAACTTGGAAACCGTTATCTTGAATACAATTGAGTAAGCTTCTATAATGTTCGGGTGAATCGCTGTGATTTCCATTATAATAAATGCAGGCATACATTCCTTCGGGAAGAGTTGTCACTAAAGGATTTTGAATATCATCTTCTTCGACTAAAATAAATATCGAGTTATATTCATTGAACTTGTTGTTTAATGTATTATTAATACTTATCGTAAGACCTACTCCCCCAATAAATATAGAAGAACTCATATTAGACAGACTCTCTAATCGTCGTAAGGAAACTTCCATCTCAGGTTCTGAACTGATTATTTCCATTAATCTTACTATCCTTCTCTCTTTCCTCTCCTGTATGAATGGCACTTCCAATTCTTTTATTTCTCGTGCTAATTTAATGTCCTTGATTCGATTTTGGAACCTTCGGTTAATTCGTTCCAGTTCTTTCATTTTTTTTTCGGTTAATCGTTTCTGTTCCTCTAAGAGATACAAAAAACCATCGATATTCCTGTCGTCTAGATGTCCCTTGATCTCCTTTAATGAAAAACCTAATTCCTTTAAATAATGAATAGTGTTCAAATGTTCAAATTGTTCCGTTGAATAATATCTATAACCGTTGTTTAGATCCGTATGTATAGGTTTTAATAAATCAATTTCATCATAATATCGAAGGGTTTTTATGGTCGTATTATGGAGTTTAGCCATTTCTCCAATTGAAAATCTATTCTTCAATTTAATCTTCCTTTAGAAAAACTTTATATTATCACTATAATACACAATTATATGAAGTTAAACTAACCTGCCCCGTTAGTGCCATAAGAAAAAGGCTGCCTCAGCAACCTTCCTTATTGAAGTAAAGACCCATTAGTTGAAGAGCAAAGTATTATTATACAAAGTATATTAATCCAGAAATACCTAAACAGATTACAGCTATGAGACCTGAGATTAATGCTATTTTAGTTCTAAAGCTTCGATTTTTTGTTGTTTCTGAATGAAAATTTGCTCTTTGTTGTTGTCCACCTGTCCATGCTCCGATAAAAACACCTGAAATAACAATACTTACTATCCCAACAATAAGAAAAAACTGAAACATTAATAACTCCCCCTTGTTAGGCTCTCGTATATTTTCATTACATATTATACCATGGAATTCATTGGCTTTCTTATTGAACTATCCTGCCCCGTTAGTGAGCTGCCTTATAGACAGCTCTGATCTTCAACTAACGCACCCGTTTGTTTAAGAACATCTTTTCACAAACTTATTCATTTTTAGTGACTAAAATATTAATTTCTCAACGACAGTCGTTTAAGTCTTTACTTATACAGGCTTGCTTCAACCTTTTAGTTTTCAGCAAATATTTAATATCTGAGATATTATCATATGATAATTGAATGTGAAAATAATTAATATATTCTAAAACTGCGAAAATGCAAATAAATCCTGCAATTGACAATCCCAATACTGGTAAAGAAGGATACCATTTAGAGAAATCAATAGCGAAAGCTAAGAGTGAAATCGCAATCAAGATTATATTGATTTTTTTCAAACGTCGTAACTGTTTAACAGTTTGAATGGGAGTTATAGGTGTATTTTCTTTTCTTAAACGATTCCATTTTTTATACCAATAAATGGTTCCTTGTAATAAAATAAATTCCAAAAGAAGAAATGATGTCCAAAAAGAAAACAATGAATATAATTGTATACTGGGAAATGCAAAGTTATATAAATAACTTATAACAATAAAAACAATTATTGCGTTTCTTTCACCTTTATAAAGGTACGCAAGTCTTTTTTCTAATAATTTCTTCACAGAATCACCTTTATTTCTTTAGCTCTTTTAAACTCCAATATCCAGAATATATTCTACCTTATATTGGAATGTTATGGAACTATTCTGCCCCTTAAGTTCCATAAGAAACTTCTATGGCGGCGATCCCCGCCGCCACCATCTATCACGAAACCCTGCTTATTACCCCAAAATAAAGT
>NZ_JBHZPE010000110.1:0-4012 GCF_042787985.1 Peribacillus sp. YIM B13481 | reverse complement strand
ACGTCCTTCAAAAAAATTAGAATTTGGTGGGCTTATTTTAGTATGGCCTTTCACGAATATGTTTTCATACAAAAAAGAGCTGCCGAAGCAACTCTCTTACTGAAGTAAAGCACCCGTTAATTGAAGAACATTTTCAAGAGGTTCTTTGTTTCGTACTGTTTAGGTCAATTGTCTTAATTTTTTTAATGAAATAATAATGTTTGTAGAGGGCGAGCACCACCAACAGGATTTTCACTAAAAGGATGTCCACATAAAATACAGAAATTATGATGAAGAAATCGGCAACTAAATTGATTCTAATTTTCTCTTTTCTAGTCATACCTTTTTTTTGTAGGAATGCTTCAACGTATTTTTCATATAATGAGGTGCTTTTGAACCAGTTTTCAATCGACTTTGAACTTCTCGCAAAGCAAAAAGCAGCGAATAAGTAAAACGGTCCGCCCGGCAGAACAGGTAACACAGTCCCTGCAACACCAATCACAAGGGATATGAATCCAAGAAGGAAAAATAGGATACTTTTTACTTTTTTAATTGTAATCACCTTTTTATTTATATTCTATTCCCTTATTACGTAAAGAGGAAGTCCAATTGATTAAACATCACTTATCAGCAGCTCCTGGTAACGAAGTAAAGTACCAGTTCGTTGAAGATGATATTTATCGGTAATTATTGTGAACAGGTTTAAACAAATACACCACATTATTACCATACGCTCTATATTATTTTTACTTACATGCTCGTGTAATGGAATGCCATAAAAAGAAT
The DNA here is from genome assembly GCF_042787985.1 of Peribacillus sp. YIM B13481. NCBI lineage: Bacteria > Bacillati > Bacillota > Bacilli > Caryophanales > Bacillaceae > Peribacillus > Peribacillus sp. YIM B13481. The sequence continues at coordinate 3,247 of NZ_JBHZPE010000110.1, read as the reverse complement.
TCGGGGAAGCTTTATCAAATATGATAGCAGTTGATGGTACTCTAATGTCCCGGTGTATCTGGAATCCAGGTCCTTCTCATTTGAAACATCTAAATCTCTCATAAAAACAACTGAGATACTTTTATTTATTGCTTTTTCAATTACAGTATTAATGTTATTAACGATTTTTTCTTTCTCAAAAACTCCTTGTTCTTCTTAATAACTTCCATAATTCCGATTATCAGTAATGCTTGTTTCAATATTCCCCCCTAAAGTATTAGCAAATAGTTTTACCGTTTTTAAATTTCATTAAATATCAGAAAGTATTTAAGCACTTCTTACCAATCTCTTTATTTTTCTTCAAAAGATTTACTAATACCTTCTTCCTCGAACATTTAGGTGTGGTGGGTAGACAGCTTCGTTCATACCAGTTGAATAAGAAAATTACTCTTTAAGACAAAACAAAGAACCTTCAATCCAAAGATAGATCAAAGGTTCTATGTTTTACTTCCAATGGCATTCTATTATTTACTCAATTCCTTAAGTAAATTCATACCTTGTTTCTACATCCAAAGAATTAACTATGGGCTAGCTCTTTTTCTTTTAGACCAAGAGCCGCTGCTGTTGAAGCATGAATTTCTTGCAGAAGCTCTGGATTTTCCATTAGTGACACGCCATAAGAAGGAATCATTTCTTTGATTTTTGGTTCCCACTCTTTCAGATGTTGCGGGAAGCATTTTTTAATTACCTCTATCATAACGTGAACAGCAGTGGAAGCACCTGGAGAAGCACCTAGTAATGCTGCAATCGAGCCATCAGCGGAACTAACAACTTCCGTACCAAATTGAAGCGTTCCTTTGCCGCCTTCAGCAGTATCTTTGATAACTTGTACACGTTGGCCAGCTACTACTAAATCCCAATCCTCGCTCTTAGCGTTCGGGATAAACTCTCGTAACTCTTCCATGCGCTGTTCTTTCGATAACATAACTTGCTGGATCAGGTATTTTGTCAATGACATCTCTTTTGCACCCGCCGCCAACATTGTTAAGACATTATCCGGTTTTACGGAAGTTATTAAATCGAACATTGAACCTGTTTTTAAGAACTTCGGTGAGAAACCGGCAAATGGTCCAAATAGCAACGATTTTTCACTGTCGATATATCGTGTATCAAGATGCGGAACAGACATTGGTGGAGCACCAACTTTAGCTTTTCCGTATACTTTTGCTTGATGCTGCTCAATTACTTCTGGATTATTACATACCATGAAAAATCCGCTTACTGGGAAACCGCCAATATGCTTCCCTTCAGGAATACCGGATTTTTGCAGTAAATGAAGGCTTCCGCCCCCGCCTCCGATAAAGACAAATTTTGCAGTATGACGCTCTACGCTTCCGCTATCGACATTACGCACTTTTAATTCCCATGAGCCATCGCTAGTAACTTTAAGATTATCAACACTATGTTTATATTTGATATCGACGTTTTTAGTCTTTAAGTGGTCAAACAACATGCGTGTTAAAGCACCAAAGTTGACATCCGTTCCAGAGTCGATTTTAGTTGCCGCTATAGCTTCATTCGAAAGGCGATCTTGCATAATAAGCGGAATCCATTCCATCAGTTTTGCCGGGTCCTCAGAAAACTCCATCCCTTGGAACAGAGGATTTTTTGAAAGCGCTTCAAAGCGTTTCTTTAAGAATGTTACATTTTCATCCCCTAACACCATACTCATATGAGGCAATGGCATGATAAAGTCCTGAGGGTTTTTTATCAGCTTGCTGTTTACAAGATAAGACCAAAACTGCGTTGAAAGCTGAAACTGTTCATTAATTTTAATAGCTTTGCTAATATCTATAGATCCGTCCGGTTTTTCAGTTGTGTAGTTAAGCTCACACAGTGCAGCATGCCCTGTTCCCGCATTATTCCACTCGTTAGAGCTTTCCGCCCCTGCGTCTTCAAGCTTCTCAAACACTTTGATTTCCCATTCCGGCACTAACTCTTTCAGGAATGTTCCCAAAGTCGCACTCATAATACCGGCGCCAATTAAGATAACTTCTGTTTTAGTTTCACTGTTGCTCATGTTAACCTTCCTTACTCCATATATTTGCAGAAAGGATGTAGATGCTCCTGTTTAGGCGTCAAGCCAAGGCGCGACCTAGTCACAAACCTTTTCTGCCTCATTATAACCATATCATAGTGTATTACAATAATTAATAGAATAAACTATATTGCTATTATATAGTTTATGTGAAGAAATGAACTTAAACTAAACTGCCCCCTTTGGTTCTGTGAGGCAAGGCGAAACTTCTTAATGAAGAATAACGCCTATTTAATTAAGGCTTATTGAAGATATGACACAAATTGCATCAAAGAAAAGTGAGCCTCTGACAGGATTCGAACACGTTCCCTACGTAATTTCAACGGCAGGAATTACATCTTATCTTATTGCCAGTGCTGAAACCCTTGCCTTGCTATCCGGTTGTTTTCCGGCGCTCTTCTAATTATACAAATTTCAGGTCCAAATGAGAACATAAAATTGTAGTACAATCCGAAATAAAAATTGGAAATAAAATGGGCGACATAAGCAAGAGAAGATGGCCTGAATTATTAGGAACCTTCAGTCCAATGATAATAAGAAGTAATCCTATTAAAATTGCTCCCACTGCCTATTGAAAAAATGAAATCAAATATAAATGAAATAGTACTTAATGATTATTATCATATGTTTTAGCTTTATATACAAAATAAAAGATTGCTAAAACAATAAATATTAAACCCAATAAAGATAAGAATAACCAAATCATATGAGCACTCTCCACAAAATTTCATCTTTATTATTATGACAGTTTTCAGAGGAGATAGGAAGTAGTTAATGAACAGTTCGAATAAACTATTCTTTGTTCCTGGTTTATTTTTCCATATGATTCCATTTTTTCCTTTGATTTAGGTATCCTTAATAGGAATGAAGAATCCAGTAACCAATCTTAGGGGTAAATATCAACTTATAATCGTCTGGAAACAACGCACTTAACTTCTCTTCTGCAGCATTTATTTTTGGATTCATCCCCAAAAGCAATTAGGTATAGAACATTAAATGAATCAGTATTATCTTGTTGCATATATTTCACTCCTCCGCTCATATTATCTGCTGATGGCATTAATCTATCCGCTATTGATTGGAACCTTTTAAATAAAAGGCTGTTTTCACATACTTTGTTGCTATTTACCAGGTAGTGAGTTGTGGTTGATTTCCCCTCCAGATGCTCGC
>NZ_JBHZPE010000011.1:0-109176 GCF_042787985.1 Peribacillus sp. YIM B13481 | reverse complement strand
CTTCCGAAAGAGATATTACCAATTTCCCCGAGGGCGTCGAGTTCCATAATTGATAAATAATCGTCAATCATATGAGACTTCATCTCATCTTCTATATCACTTGTACCTTTTAAAAGGGCATCTATTTCGTCCTGTGAAAGCATTTGATCACTTACCATCTTCGTCTCCCCCTTTCAAAATATCAAGAATCTGGATGGCGTGTTTTTTTCCTACTTTTCCTGGCTGCCCATTGAATTTTGGGACCCCTCCAATTTTAATGGTCAAAGGTTCATCGATTGCCTTATTTAAATCGATGACATCACCAACATCTAGCAGTAAAAAATCCTGGATGGTGATATCCGTAGAACCAAGTTCGGAAATAACGGGAAGGTCTGCATTTCGAATACGCTTTTCCAAAATCATGATTTCCTCTGGAATTTTTTCCTTTTGGGAATTTTCCAACCAATAATGAGCAGATAACTTTGGTATGATTGGTTCTAATACGACGTGAGGAATACAAATATTAATCATTCCACTCGTTTCGCCGATTTGTGTATTCAAGGAAATGACAACAACCGTATCGTTGGGCGAAACCAATTGAAGAAATTGTGGATTCACCTCAAACTCTGTCATCACCGGTTCGATTTCAACAATCGTTCCCCAGGCCTCCTGTAAATTTTCAAAAGCCTTCTCGAATAAATTCGACATGATTTTCGTTTCTATTTCCGTTAAAGTATCTACCTTATTCACGCTTTTGCCCCGCCCGCCCAAAACTCGATCCATCATGGAATAAGCTATATTCGGGTTGACCTCAAGAATGATACGGCCATCCAACGGCGGCACCTCAAACACATTCAGGATGGTAATTTTCGGGATCGATCTAATAAACTCTTCGTATGGTATTTGATCTGCCGAAGCAACGGATATTTGAACATATGTCCTAAGCTGAGCCGAAAAGTATGTGGTCAGCAACCTTGCAAAGTTCTCATGTATCCTGGTCAAACTTCGGATTTGATCCTTTGAAAACCGAAGTGCCCTTTTAAAGTCGTACACTTTCACTCTTTTTTCTATTTCTTCTTTCTTTAAATCATCTGCATCCATTTCACCTGTGGAAATGGCCGATAATAAAGCATCGATTTCATTTTGCGATAATATTTCCCCGGACATTAACACTCACCTCCAAAGCTTCCCCTTCTTATTTAATGAAGCAAGGAAGTTCTTATTGAAGAATCAAGGAGGTTATATAAACCTTTTCAACTTTTCCTTCTTCCATTAATTCATTCATTCTAGTCTTTAGCTCTTCTTGAAGCTTTTCCTTGCCTTTTTTACCGGTTAACACTTCCGCTTTCATTTCGGATAGTTCGGTAATAATGATATTTTTCACTTGAAAACTTCTTTTTTCCAATTCTTCTTTTGCTTTTTTATTTTCTGTTTGGACCATAAATGAGATTTTGATATAATCATTGCCAGCAAGATTCGTTGTAATTTCGGGAATTTCAACTGATGATTTGACAATTTCGTCAATGCTAGGTTTTTCTTCTGCAGATGTGGGGTCAGATAACTTTGTCACAACCACGAATGCTATGACACCAACAAGCGTTATGGCCACGAATATAATCAACATAATTGATAATAGACTTTTTTTCATGATTTTTCCTCCACATCATTACGAAAACCGAGAATATTCACGGTACGATAAAAATGTATAATAGCTTCAACCATTTCCTCTTCTTTCTCAAGCACAACGATTTTCTTACCATTTGTAAAAGTAATGGTCGTATCTGGCAATGACTCGACTGTATCTATGTACAATGCATTGATATGAAAGCATTTTCCATTGAGCCTTGTGACTTTGATAATGATATTTAGGAGCCAGAGCAATAAGCACCTGGCTCCTCCCCCCTTAACCTATCGTTTTAAGTTAACTAATTCTTGTAAAATTTCATCCGATGTCGTTATAATCCGGGAATTCGACTGGAAACCACGTTGCGCAACGATCATTTCAGTAAACTCTTCCGATAAATCCACATTGGACATTTCCAAGGAACCTGATGCAATCCCCCCCCGGCCCTCACCTGCGATATTGATGTTTGCAGTACCTGAGTTGATTGATTCCTGAAAAGTATTACCACCTGTTTTCGTCAAGCCTGATGGATTGGAAAACTTGGCAACGGCCAGTTGGCCTAATGTTGTGATCATACCGTTGGAATAAACGCCATTTATTTCCCCTGATGCACCAATGTTAAAGCTTTCCAGTTTCCCTTCTTTATTACCATTTGGATTGACAAGAGCAGTCGTAGCACCTTTAGATTGAGTAAGTTTCGAGAAATCAAAATCCAATTTGATTTTTTGAACGCTTTCATCAGCTTCCGTATCCGGGTCATTCGCTTTGCCACTTGAAATGTTAATGTTTAGGCCTTCCTGAGTTTTATCAGCTTCCACTATCTGACCATTAGCATCGAAATTCAGAGAAGTGAACGGTTTTGGTTTAGTAGCCGAAGTATCCCCCAAAGCAGCAGGTTCCCCATCAAAAATCTCCCATTTGTTATCAGCTGTTTTTTGGAAAAAGATAGTTGCCGTTTGTTCTTTACCCTTTGCATCCACGATTTTTATTTGCTGACTAAATACGGTACCGTCAATTGCATCAGCAGCTAAATTTTCACCTACTCTTATTTTAGTTGTTGTTACAGCAGGTAAAATTGCATTAACGTTAACAGCCACATCACCGATTGTTTTTGATTGTTTTCCGTTTTCATCAATCTTGTAAGCCTGCACTTTCAAACCATTCGAGTTGACAAGTGTACCGTTATTATCAAGATAAAAGTTTCCAGCACGAGTGTATGATAGTGCATCGCCTTGCTTGACGATGAAACAACCATCACCAGAAATTCCCAAGTCAAGATCACGGCCGGTCGTTTGCAAGCTTGACTGTGTATGGATGGTATCGATTGTAGCAATCGTGGAACCCAACCCAATTTGTTTAGAATTAGTTCCACCTCTATTGGCTGTTGCTGCACTTGCCCCAGATACCGTTTGATTCATGGCATCGCTGAATGTTACACGGCTTTTTTTGAAACCATAAGTATTGACATTGGCTACGTTATTACCGATAACATCCAATTTTGTTTGTAAGTTTTTTAACCCGCTTATTCCCGAATACATTGAACGAAGCATGTAAAAGCTCCCCTTTCATATAGCGACTGCTTCAGTCATTCCACAGTCTAGACTTCCTATTCTAGGTCCAGCCTATTAATCCAAAATTATAGTTCCATTGATGTTCGTAAAAATTTGAGCTGATGCTTCATCCCTGTCCATGACTGTGATGACTTTATTTTTTTTCGTGCTTACTATGAGTGCCGCATTATTTGTAATGATAAGAGATTCGGTCACGCCCATCTTTTTAGCCTCATTAGCTTTATCGGTTATTTGTTTCCAGGTTTGTCGTGGTATTTCTATATTTCTTTAATTTATCCTCATTTGAGCATGTTTACTAATGATCAATTTTTCGTTAGTGGAAACAGCTGATTGAAAATGCTGTTGAAAACCTTGTTGGATCAACTGCCCTTGCCTTAACGGTAATTTTGTTTGAGCCATCATCTGAGCGGAATTTGCCTAAAAATCAAGTTTACTCATATTCCCGCCTATTAAGCTTCAGCGATTTTGATCAATTGCTCTGATGATAGCTTGGTGTTGCTTTCATCATCCACTTCAATTTGCAGCCTGCCATTATTCAAGGATACAGCGATAACGACAGCCGATGACTCTCCATTTTTTTCATCCATCCAGGAAACACGTTTGCCTATTAATTCACTTGCCGTCGTTAAGCTATTTACCGTGGAACTTGTTTGTTTCATTTGTGAAATATTGGCGGGTACAAGCTTTGTGCCATCTTCTAAAATGAAATAAACACCATCACCTTTATATTGGATCGACTTCACGATGCCTGTTCCTTCTTCTACCGCAAGATCACCATCGCCCCCATCCAATTTATGCCAAGTGACTTCCTTACCGACAAAGGAGTTAAAGTTCATGATACTATTTTGTTGACTGATCCCGATTATTTCTTCCATTTGGGCTCCCATATTCATCATCTGTTCTAGAGATGAAAAAGTGGCCATTTGGGCGATGAATTCCGTGTTGTCCATCGGATTTGACGGATCTTGGTTTTGAAGCTGTGTAAGCAACAATTTCAAGAAATCATCCTTTCCTAATGCATCCCCGTTTTTTCTGTTTTCAGTTTGAAATTTTGATAATAATAGTGACGTATCAATGGTCGTCATTTTAACACCTACACTTCCAGATTTAACAGCGCTTCGGCAAGGGATCCCATAAACTCACTATCCGTCTCGTCATTGCTTTCTTCCTTACTCTCTTGTTGTTTATTTTGTTCATCCGCATCTTTCTGGCTGAATTTCTCGGGGTTAAAAGCATTGAAGGCCTGTGATATTTCAATTTTTTCAATTTGAATATTTTGACCGCTAAAGGCTTGTTTTAAGCCATGAATCTGTTTCTCCAGCATATCTTTGGCCTGAGAAGTAGTAGCCATAATCTTGGCTGACAGCATACCATCCTTTTGAATCAACTCGATTCTAAGTGACCCTAGATGTTCAGGATTCAATCTGATCAACAGTTTATTTACACCGTTTTTTCCGCTAAAATTCGCCTTACTCAAAATATTTTCAAATTGTTTAACAAACTCTTCATGACTGACAATTTGCTTACCTATGGAAGCAGTCAAGACGAATTGCTCCAACTTAGTCATGAGAAAAGGCATACCTGAACCTTGATGGTCACCGCTATCCGCATTTTGCAAAGTCACACTGCTGGTTATTGTCCTGTCTTTACTTACCTTGTCACTCCCAGATAATTGCAAGTGTGGGTTTTTCAATGTTTCTATTGTTTTATTTTGCCCTTTTTCCGAAATGTTGGATTGACCATATTCTGATTTTGGTTCTGACTGATTGGACAACATTTTATCCAGTTTCCCCGTTATCCCTTCAAGCAGGTTTTTCATTTGTTTCTGGATGGCCGCTTCATCTTGTGTCATATCCTTACTCTCTGAAAGAAGATCTTGAATCTTAGCCAGTTTCAAAAGATTCACCACACCAGATAGTGGGAGCTCATGCCATTCTTCTTCATTCAATACAGTAACCTTTTTTAGAATTGTATACAGTTCCATGACATTGGCAGATAACAAACTTTGTGGATTCATGCTGAAGTCATCCAATTCTTGTTCTACATCCATTTCCTCTATGCTCGCAAAGAAATCCTTAAGGGCACCCTCATCTTTGCCGGCTACATTTTTTAGTACCTGTAATAGAAGGGTGCTGAATTCTTCATGGTTGTTTACAGAAATATCTTCAACAATACTCTCTTTCCCTTTATCACTTAACCTTTCAAGTTTCAGAAAACCAAGCAAATCCTTTATAAAAGACAATCGTCCTTCAGTGATGTCGCCTATATCCGCTGGAGCGGGAGGTTCTGCCACTAAGGAGGATTGAAGGACTGAACCAAACCCGGAATTGGTTTGCTGATTTTGTTTAATTGGTGCCTTTTGACTTAATGATGCCAAGGGGAGTAAAGAATTAATGGCTGAATTCATATATTATTCACCTCCTTAATCTCTTCTCTTAAGGACTTTGTTCCGTTAGTTTCTTAGTTAACCTTGCAGCATCAGCCGTTGTCATTTGCTCCAATACCTTAGCTAAAGTGGCTGCTTTCATACTTGAGAGAATCTCCACTGCGTCATCATCATTCATTTCAGTAATGATAGGTGCAGACTTCTTAGGAGCCATGGTTTCATAAGTGCGGATTATATTTTTGAACGCCTGTTTACTACCATTCTGACTATCCTTAAGTTGATTCATTTCAGTTTGAAGCTGCTGTTTTTCCGCTCCTGCCTTTAAAATGGCCTTGTCACGTTTATCAATGATGCCCTCAAGCTTGTCTATCTCTTTTTTCTTGTTTTCAATCTCAGTTTCTAATTTTTCGAGCTTCATCGAAACTTTCTCATTTTCCTTGGCTGGATTACCTTTCTCTTCATTCTTATAATCCGATTCAATGAAGGGTATTTTCTCAGACATTCCTTTGGCCTTTTCCACAACATTGACACCTGCAACTGTAAAAACGATCAACGCTACAGTTACCGCAAAGATTAAAGAAATGAAGATGACAAGGAACCATTGGAACTTACTTATCTTGCTTTTTTCCAATTCTTCCAATCCATTAGATTCACTTTTTTTACGCATTCTATCACCTAACGCCTTTGCTTAAGAATTGCCGGATAGAAATTTCATCCATTTGCTTATTCTCGACTTCCTTTAAGACATCAAGGAATTTAAGAAAATCATTTTCTTTCATTTTCTCGTACTTTTTAACCTCAATATTTCTATCCATTAATAAATCCCGTTGAACATTCATCTTGTATCGAGCTTCAATGACTTCCTGTTGACAATGGCTTAAGAGTTTTTCCAAGTTGTCCATAAATAACTGATGATGGCGAATTTCCTGAACGGATAATCCATTTCGCAGCTTTTCCTGTTGAAATTCAAGCAACTCTTCTTTTTTCTTTAAAAGCTTATATAACCTTTCTGCCACTTCTTCAAATTTTTTTAACGCAGTATGATATTTAGCTAGTGCATCTTTTTTTTCTTTTTCCTTGATGTTCAGGATCTTCTCGAATTTATATTGATAAATCATAACTAATCACCTTTCCCCATCAAATCGACAAGGGCGTTAATACTATTATCCTTTGGAGCTTTTTCATGGGTGCCTTGCTTTAAAAATGAAATGATCTCAGGATAGCGTGTAATAGAGTTATCAATTGGTTTGGAAGAGCCCTTCTTATACGCTCCTATATTAATCAAATCTTCTGACTCCATATAGGTTGATAAACTTGCCCGTAATTTTTCTGCGGAACTTTTATGTATGTCCCCAACAATATTGTTCATGACACGGCTTATACTCTTCTAGACATTGAGCGCTGGAAACTGTCCTTTATTGGCTAAGTTACGATCTAGTATGAAGTGACCATCCAATATTCCCCTGACAGCATCAGCAATCGGCTCATTCATATCATCACCGTCGACTAGAACCGTATAAAACGCTGTAATGGTACCCAGCTGATTTGTTCCCGTTCTTTCGAGTAATCTTGGAAGGATGGCAAAAACGGAGGGCGTATAACCTTTGGTCGTCGGCGGTTCCCCGATAGCAAGCCCAATTTCCCTCTGGGCCATTGCGACCCTCGTGACCGAATCCATCATCAGCATCACGTTCAATCCCTTATCACGAAAATATTCAGCGATGGCAGTTGCCGTTAAAGCACCTTTTATCCTCATCAACGCTGGCTGATCAGATGTCGCCACAACAACGATTGATCGTGCCAGCCCTTCTGGTCCAAGATCTTTCTCAATGAATTCACGAACTTCACGTCCACGTTCTCCAACAAGACCGATTACGTTCAAGTCAGCCGTCGTATTCCTTGCTACCATGCCAAGCAATGTACTTTTCCCAACACCGCTCCCAGCAAAGATACCAACACGTTGACCTTTTCCAACTGTTAATAAACTATCAATCGCACGCACTCCTACATCTATCGGCTCATTAATGGGAGGGCGTTTCATCGGATTTGGCGGATCTTGATCCACAGGAACGGTAGCTAGACCCTTTGGGAGCAATGAATCATCAATGGGATGTCCCAATGGATCGACTACCTTGCCAATGAGCCCTCCTCCCACCTTTATCTCAAGGCTCCGTCCGCTTCCTTCCACGATACATCCCGGTGCTATATCACTAACAGCTGTAAATGGCATTAAAATAACCATTTCATCACGGAAACCGACAACTTCGGCTAATATTCGGTTTTTCTTTTTTTGTATACCTGTATAGATATAACAAACGTCGCCAACAGAGCTTTCAGGGCCTTGAGATTCTATCATTAACCCTACGACACGTTTGACCCGTCCATAATGTTTGAATGAATCAACCTCATCAACTAAGGGCAATAGGTCTCTAGTTTTCATCGTTACTCCCCTCCCACAGCAGCTCAGTTAGTTTCACTTTTATTTCCTGCAGCTGACTGTTGACACTGGCATCTATCCTTCCATTTTCTGATTCGATAATACAGCTGTTTTCTTCAATTTCATCATCCGGAAAGATATACAACTCAGTATCTTTTGGAAAGATTGCAATCAACTCTTCCTTATGAGATAGAATCGATTGATATTGGACCGGATGGATATGCAATTGCACTTCACGGTAATCCCTCGCCTCTTTGATGGCTCTCTTGACAATGGATAAAAAAGACTCTTCATCTTTTTCAAGCTGGTGCCCGATAATTTTCTCCGCGACCTTCACGGCAAGATTCAAAATAACGGTTTCAGATGATTCGATATGTTGACGATAATCTTTTTTAGAGGACTCCACCACTTCTTTTGCAAAAGCTATATCCCCTGCAATCTCGTTATAACCCTTTTGGAAGCCATCTTCGACTCCTTGCTGATACCCTTCCTTTTGAGCTTGTTCAATAAACATCACTTTTTCTTGATTCTCCCAATGTTCTCGGTCTTGCTGGATTTCAGCAGCTATCGCTTGGGCTTTTTGTTTAGCATCCAGTAATAACCTTTCGGCTTCCTGTTTAGCATCCCTCTGAAATTGATCAGATTGAAAATGTTGAAGGTTTATCCCCTCATCTGCATTTTCATTTTGAAGAAAGTCAAACGTGCGAACTTTTATCGCTATCTTTTTGCTTTTCTCCTGATGAGCTTGCTGGGATTTTATAATCCTAGACAATGATATCATCCCCTCCGCCGCGGGCAATCACAATGTCCCCAGTTTCTTCCAAATGGCGAATAACAGCAACGATTCTCGATTGTGCTTCTTCTACATCACGCAAACGTACAGGCCCCATATATTCCATTTCTTCCTGGAACATTTCGACCATACGTTTTGACATGTTTCGGAAAACGATTTCCTTCACTTCATCACTTGCCACCTTAAGAGAAAGTTTAAGGTCTTCGTTATCAGATTCCCTGACTACGCGCTGAATCGCTCTGCCATCAAGTGTCACGATATCCTCAAAAACAAACATGCGTTTCTTGATTTCCTCGGCAAGCTCTGGATCTTGAATTTCGAGTTCTTCCAAAATCGTTCGTTCCGTCGAGCGATCCACACCATTCAACACATCTACAACCGCTTCTACTCCACCAGTCTGTGTATAATCTTGGGTCACGGTCGCAGAAAGTTTCCTTTCGAGTATTTGCTCCACTTCATTGATGATTTCTGGCGACGTGCCATCCATCAAAGCAATCCTTCTTGCAATATCGGCCTGCACCTCTTGCGGAAGTTCAGACAATATTTGTCCAGCCTGTGCAGGATCAAGATAGGATAAGATTAATGCAATAGTTTGCGGATGCTCGTTCTGGATGAAATTCAAGATTTGTCCAGGATCCGCTTTTCGTGCAAAATCGAATGGACGAACCTGTAAGGAAGATGTTAACCGGTTAATGATCGCAGTTGCCTGATCAGAGCCAAGTGCCTTTTCAAGTACCTGCTTTGCGTATCCTATCCCGCCCTGAGAGATGTAATCCTGTGCTAAAGCAATATTATGGAATTCTTCCAGAATTTCTTCTTTATCATGGGAGTCCACTTTTCTCACCCCAGAAATTTCAAGGGTCAATCTCTCAATTTCCTCTTCAGAAAGATGCTTATAAACGGATGCAGAAACATCCGGCCCTAAGGAAATAAGGAGGATGGCAGCTTTTTGTTTGCCAGTCAATCTGGCCTTTTTTTTTCTATCGGTCACTTTCTAAAGCCTCCTAGTCTTCTGCTATCCAGCTTCTTAATAATTTTGCAAATTCATCTGGCTTTTCTTTTGCAAGTTTCTCAAGTTGTTTTCTTTTTAAAGATGCTTCCGTTTCCTTCTCTTTGTTTAAATCAGGAAGATCGAATGCAACTTCCTCTTCTTCGACCACGTATTCCTCTTCCAATTCAACTTGCTTTCGGGAACGGAAGAATAAGATTAAGAGAATGATAATGGCAAGTATTAGCACTCCACCGACGATGTATGCCCATATTGGTAACAATGGACTCGTTTCCTCTATTGGCAACGTCATTTTTCCGTTAAACGGTTGAACGGAAATTGCAATTTTATTATTAAGCTCCTCGTCCGTAAGTTCTTCCCCTTCAGCTTTTTTCTCGATTGTCGTTCGTATTATCGTACCAAGGATTTGTGTGATATCATCCACACTCTGTTGAGTTAAAGAATTCGGATCGTCAGCGGTGGGCGGTTCGACCATGACCTGAATACCTAAATCCTTAACTTTATACGGGCTTTCGACTATTTCCTTCTTGATTCGGTTCACTTCACTATTTATCGTTTCATCCACTTTTTCATAATCACCGGAACCGTTTGTGCCTTCAGCATATTGGGTTCCCAATGAATCTGAGGAATCCTCACTTTGCGGAACGCCTCCTGCACCTGCAGCGTCCCCACTATACGATTCATTGATCCTTTGCGCAGAAATCTCGATTCCAGCCATATTTTCTTCATCGACCGGTTCGACTAAATTCTCTTCTCGGTTTTCTTGAGTGAAATCAATGTCTGTCGTGACAGAAACAACAACTTTGTCTCTACCCATTATCGTTCCAAGCATATTTTGTACCTGTCTTTGAATATCGCGTTCTATTTCTTTTTTTATTTGATTTTGAGTAGCAAATGCGGACGCGAAAGATGAATTTTCATTTTCAAGGTCAAAGTACTCAAATTCTTGATTCATAATGACGATATTATCTGTAGGAAGATTCGGTACACTTTTTGAGACCAGATGATAAAGGGAGTTGATTTGACTTTCTTCAAATTTATAACCGGATTTCGTTTTCAATACAATGGATGCGGACGCTTCCCCAGTCGTATCACTGACAAAAACTCCTTTATCAGGAAGAGTGATCATTACGCTGGCATCTTCTACTCCATCAATCTTTTTTATTAAACTGGCCAATTCCGTTTGCATCGAGTCCAGTTTTATGACGTTGAATTCATTTTCAGTCATTCCGATACCAGCACTTTGACTAAAAAAAGAATAGTCGATACTCCCCGAGTCCGGAACTCCTTCAGCTGCCAGTTCCACTTTAAGTGAATCCAGGCTTTCTTCAGGAACCTTTATGGTCGTACCATTTTCAGAAACTTCGTTTTTAATCCCTTTACTGTCCAAATTTTCTTTGATGCTCCCTGTCTCCGATGGAGTTAAATTTGAATATAGGGGCACCAGCGTCGTACGCGTGGTTAAAAGTGAAACAGCCGTAATGATGATGATAATCAATGCTGCTGATCCAATCATCATGATTTTTTGTTTTTTACTGCGGCTCATCCAGTAAGCAGCCACTTTATTTTTAAACTCTATTACTTCATTCATTTAAATCCCCCGGTCAGTCTATGAATTTATGAGTGGGAGATTCGTTTTCCCCCTGATCATTTTTTCTCTATATTAATGAGGTTTAAAAATGAATGCTATATGCTCATTCTCATCATTTCCTGGTAGGCTTCTACAACCTTATTCCGAACCTCTAATGTAGCCTGCATGGTAATGCTGGCTTTTTGTGAAGCTATCATCACCGAATGCAGCTCAACATCATCTCCATTAACCAGTTTGGTCGTAAGGTCATCTGATGCCATTTGTGTTTCGTTAACTTTATTTATTGATTCTTTTAATACGGACGCAAAATTTCGCTGTGATTCGTATGGTGTATTAGTCTTGTTCTGATCTTTTTTCAGCACATTACCTGCATTATTCACTGCCGAAAGAGAAATCCCCTCCATATCAACACTCTCCTTTCAAACTGTTATTTTCCGATTTCCAACGCTTTCATCATCATTCCCTTTGATGCATTTAAAACTGTTACATTTGCTTCATATGAACGTGTTACACTCATTAAATCGACCATTTCCCTAAGTGGGTCGACATTCGGCATTTCAACATAACCATCTTCATTGGAATCAGGGTGTTCCGGATTGTAATCCAGTTCAAAGGGTGTTCTGTCCTTTACTATTCCAGTCACCTTTACTCCATTCCCTATCCCGCTAGTTTTTCCGGATGCTGCGTTTAAGAAGCTTGAAAAACCTTCTTCCTTACTTTGCAGCACTACCGCTTTTCTTGTGTATGGCTTCCATGTTTTCAACTCCGCGTCATATTCCGCCCTGGTCGTATCGGCATTTGCCATATTCGCAGAGATTACATCCATCCTTAACCTTTGACTGGTCAAGCTAGATCCAGCCATGTTCATACTTTGGAAGATTCCCATCACTTACCTCCTCTAATTACATTCTCCAATGATTGAAACTTTCCTGAAAGCCTATCAGAGACTGCATTATAATAAATCTGATTTGCAGCAAGATCCGTCATTTCCTTATCAACGTCCACACTATTTCCGTTATTGTTATATTGGACATTTTTCTGAAATACGTTGGGAGAAGCATGACCCCCTTCTGATTTGAAGGTATAATGTCTTTCATCGGTCCGATATGACTTTAGGGAAGATCCCAGCTCTGCTTTAAATGATTGTGTTTTGTCGACCTCTTTAGCTTTATAGTTAGGCGTATCCGAATTGGCTATGTTCTGTGAAATGACTTTTTGTTTTGTATTAGAATAATTAAGAGCATTTTCTAGTGATTGAAAAGTACTTGAAAATAGTTCCATATCGATCACCTCTTTCAATATTTAGTAAATAGTTGCTTTATCAATAAATTAACCCAATTCATTTATGGTTTAATTTTAAAGAAACATAATAACTAAGTCCATAAAAACACAAAGACTTTAGACCTATTACGGTCGAAAAATGTCACATTTTGCTCAAATCTGACGTTTTTCTTAGTATTATTCAAGGATTAACATTACCTTATATTACATTTTATTAGTGCATTCTACACTTTAACCAAATTTTACTTGTATTATCTTATTTAGCATATCGAAAAACGAACCAATATACCTGATACTTTAGAACTAATTTTAATGATTAATTTCAAGTAATTATTTCCACTCACCTGATTCCACCCTTTAAAATAAAGGATTATTAAAAAACAAATGGTACATGTCCTTTTTTGTTAAAAACACTTTTTTCAAAATGGCGGTCCATTCGACAAATTCCTCTTATCATAAAGAAAGGCCGTCCCGTTCTATTATTACTGTTTGCATATTTCAAAAGTTATAATTATATATTTACCTTTTCATAAAAAACCACGCATATATTCACATTTCCATTTAAGATCTTTATTCCGAATTACCTCTTTTTTCTTCCTTCCTTTCGCTCTCCACCATAGCTTTTCAGTCCTAGACAACTTACCCCAATATACGCACACAAAAAAAGGCAGCCCTATTTAAAGGACTGCCTTTTTTGTTTGTTAATTATTTTTAAGCTTTTCTAATTCAAGTAGGAATTTATCGTTCAATACTTTTATATAAGTACCTTTCATTCCAAGAGAGCGTGATTCAATTACTCCTGCACTCTCTAGCTTTCTAAGCGCATTAACGATTACGGATCGAGTGATGCCTACACGGTCTGCGATTTTTGAAGCTACAAGCAGACCTTCATTACCTTTAAGCTCTTCAAAAATGTGCTCAATAGCTTCCAATTCGCTGTACGATAACGAGGAAATTGCCATTTGAACAACAGCTTTACTACGAGCTTCTTCTTCAATCTCTTCTGACTTTTCACGAAGGATTTCCATACCTACCACTGTCGCGCCATACTCAGCCAAAATTAAATCATCATCATGAAATTTTTCTTGTAATCGAGCAAGAACCAATGTTCCTAAACGTTCTCCCCCACCCATAATCGGTACGATAGTTGTTAATCCCGTTGCGAAAAGCTCTTTGTTTTCAACTGGGAAAGCAGTGTATTCGCTTTCGATATCAAGATTGGAAGATGTTTCGGGAATATTAAATAGGTTTTTTGTGTACACTTCAGGGAATTGTTTATCTTCCAACATTTTGTACATGCGTTCATTTTCGATTTGCTGACTTACCGCTATGCCTAGTAATTTCCCACGGCGGCTGACGACGAATACATTTGCTTCGATAACTTCACTTAAACTTTCAGCCATTTCCTTAAAGTTAACTGCTTTACCTGCTGCTTTTTGGAGCATTGCATTGATTTTTCTTGTTTTTGCTAATAAGTTCATTTGATTTGTTCCTCCTAAAAATACCATGGTTCACAATAACTATGAAGTTGTATTTCCGTAATTTTATTTTCATGCTAGGCAAATTATTGCCATTGTTTCTTAATTAAAGGATAAACTGGCTTAAATCTTTGTTCCGGGCGATAGAACCAAGCTTTCCTTCGACATATTGGGGAGTAATTGTAATCTTCTCCATCGTAATTTCCGGTGCTTCAAAAGATAAGTCTTCAAGCAGCCGTTCTAAAATGGTATGAAGTCTTCTTGCACCAATATTGTCTGTGTTTTGATTCACTTCGAAGGCCACTTCAGCTATCTTACGAACAGCATCGTCAGAAAATTCAATTTCTATACCTTCTGTTTCTAACAAAGCAACATATTGTTTTAACAAGGCATTATCCGGTTCATGAAGAATCCTTACAAAGTCATCTACTGTCAGTTTGTTCAACTCTACACGGATCGGGAATCTACCTTGTAATTCAGGGATAAGGTCGGAGGGCTTAGCCATATGGAAGGCCCCTGCCGCAATGAATAAGACATGATCCGTTTTAACTGAACCGTATTTAGTCACGACTGTCGAGCCTTCGACGATTGGCAGGATATCCCTTTGGACACCTTCCCTTGAAACATCCGCTGATGAACTTCCGGACTGCTTACTGGCAATTTTGTCGATTTCATCAATGAAAATGATCCCATTTTGCTCAGCTCCGTATACTGCATCAGAAGTGACTTCATCCATATCGATCAATTTTGCCGCTTCTTCATTTGTTAAAACGATTCTCGCTTCACTTACTTTCAATTTGCGCTTCTTGCTTTTTTTCGGCATCAGGCTTCCTAAAGCGTCCTGCATGTTCATCCCCATTTGTTCCATTCCCGAACCTTGGAGCATATCAAACATCGAAGCAGCCTGTTCTTCCACTTCAACCGTAATCATTTCACTTTCCAGCTCACCATTAGCCAGCTTTTCGGCGACGATTTTCCTTTTTTCCTGCAAACTTAAATCTTCGGAATTATCTTCCGAATCCTGTTCGTCTTGATTGTTATTGCCTCCAAAAAAGACTTCAAGAGGATTCTTGAAATTACTCTGTTTTTTTGTTGATGGCACTAATAGCTCTATTAAACGGCGATTTGCATTTTCTTCTGCCCGTTCCTTTACGCTCGCCATCTTTTCTTCCTTCACGAGGCGAACGGAAGTCTCCACCAAATCACGAACCATGGACTCCACATCCCGGCCGACATATCCGACTTCCGTAAATTTCGTTGCTTCAACTTTTATAAAAGGAGCACCTACCAATTTAGCCATTCTCCGAGCTATTTCTGTTTTCCCAACGCCTGTCGGTCCAATCATTAATATGTTCTTCGGAACGACTTCATCACGAAGTTGGTCCGAGAGAAGGGAACGTCGGTAGCGATTCCGAAGAGCCACTGCCACTGCCCGTTTTGCTTCACCCTGCCCAACGATATACTGATCCAGTTTTTCAACGATTTGCCTCGGTGTTAAATTAGCTTTTTTTGACATTTGCGCTCCTCCTTACAACTCTTCCACGATTATATTCGTATTCGTAAATACACAAATTTCCGCTGCAATTTGTAAAGATGATTGAGCGATTTCCTTTGCCGATAAATGGTCACTTGAAAACCGCATTAATGCCCTGCCGGCAGCCAGTGCATAATTCCCTCCAGATCCTATGGCGAGAATCCCGTCATCCGGCTCAATTACTTCCCCGGTACCAGAAACGAGCAGTAAATGGTTCTTATCCATCACGACCAGCATGGCTTCCAGCTTTCTCAGTACATTGTCACTTCTCCATTGCTTTGCCATTTCGACGGCAGCACGCTGAAGATTGCCATTATACTCTTCAAGCTTAGCTTCGAACATCTCAAATAAAGTGAATGCATCTGCAACAGAACCTGCAAAACCTGCAAGAACATTACCTTTAAAGATTTTTCTTACTTTCCTTGCTGTATGCTTCATCACTACTGAATTTCCTAAAGTAACCTGCCCATCACCGGACATGGCACATTCACCTTTATGATGCACTGCAAATATCGTTGTCATAAAGTGTCCCCTTTCAACATTTAAGGCCGCGGATGTGTTGCATTATAGACTTTTTTTAATTGGTCTTTTGTAACATGCGTATACACTTGCGTTGATGAAATTTTAGAATGACCAAGCAATTCCTGAACCGTGCGAATGTCCGCCCCATTATTCAATAGGTGTGTAGCAAAGGAATGCCTTAGCATATGGGGATGAAGACTTCCATCTGCGGCTGACTTTTTAATCAATTCATTCAATATATAGCGAACTCCCCTAGGTGTCAGAGGGTCTCCACGAAAATTAACAAATAAATAAACATTCGCTTTGGCGTCAGACGAAGTCATTTCCATCCTGGCTGTACGTATGTATATATCTATCGCTTCTTGAGCATATCTACCAACCGGAACGTAGCGATCTTTTTTTCCTTTTCCATGAACCAGTACTGTACCTAAGGAAAGATCGATATCCTGCAATTTAATCTCACAACATTCACTTACGCGAATGCCTGTCGCATACAGTAATTCCAGTAATGCATTGTTCCTTATTCCTATCGGTGAATCTTTATTTAAAGAAGAAAACAACTGTTTCATTTCCTTCTCATATAGAAAACGTGGCAGTCTTTGATCCTTTTTAGGTAAAGAAACAAGAGAAAAAGGATTATCCTTCACATCACCTTCACGTAATAAAAATTTATAAAAGCTCCGCAAGCAAGAAGTTTTTCTTGCTACAGTGCGCTTAGAAAGTTTTTTCTCATATAAATTCGTTAAAAACAACCGGACATCAAAATATTCAACAGACGTGATATCGATGATACCCTGTTCATTTAGGAACAGGAAAAATTCGTGAATATCACGTTTGTAATTTTCAATGGTGTAATGTGAACTGTTTTTTTCAATTTGTAAATATTCGATGAAGGATGATAATGCCTTTTTTTGATTAATCATGGAAACACCTCGCAAAGGCTAATAAATAGTATCATACTTTAAAACAGCAGGCAAATATTTTACAAATTTTTCACAAAGTTCTGAATTGTGTCCAAAGCGCGTTTAGCATGTGTTTCGTTCCGTTCTTTTTTTGATTTGATTCTCACTTCAAGGTCTGGAAGCAATCCGAAGTTGGCGTTCATCGGCTGAAAGCTCTTTCCATTTGTCGATGTTATATACCTTGCCATGCTGCCCATTGTCGTCTCAGCAGGAAAAATGGCGGGCTCCAACCCTTGGACGATCCTTGCAGCATTGATACCTGCAACCAGTCCTGATGCTGCCGATTCTACATAACCTTCGACGCCAGTCATCTGACCTGCAAAGAATAAATCGTCCCGATTTTTGAATTGGTACGTAGGCTTTAGAACATTAGGTGAGTTTATGAAAGTGTTGCGATGCATAACTCCATAACGGACAATTTCCGCATTTTCCAATCCAGGTATGAGCTGCAATACTTCTTTTTGCGGCCCCCATTTCAAATGTGTCTGAAAACCAACAATGTTGTAGAGTGTTCCTGCCGCATCATCTTGGCGCAATTGAACTACTGCAAAAGGGCGCTTTCCTGTTTTCGGATCTTCTAATCCGACAGGCTTCAATGGACCAAATAACATCGTTTTCTTCCCACGTGATGCCATTACTTCAATCGGCATGCAACCTTCAAAAAAGATTTCTTTTTCAAATTCTTTAAGTGGGACTGTCTCGGCAGCAATCAATGCTTCATAAAAGCGGTCAAACTCCTCTTCCGTCATCGGACAGTTCAAATAAGCTGCTTCCCCTTTATCGTAGCGGGATTTTAAGTATACTTTATCCATGTTGATGCTGTCTTTTTCAAGAATTGGAGCGGCAGCATCATAGAAATACAAGTATTCTTCATCCATGATTTGCTTTAAGCTGTCAGATAGTGACTGACTTGTAAGTGGTCCTGTTGCAATGACGGTAGGGCCTTCCGGAATTTCCGTCACTTCTTCATTAATGACCGTTACATTGGGATGATTTTTGACCTTTTCCGTCACAAGACCGGCAAATTCATGGCGATCGACAGCTAAAGCACCGCCAGCCGGTACAGCACAAGCATCTGCTGC
The DNA here is from genome assembly GCF_042787985.1 of Peribacillus sp. YIM B13481. Classification (NCBI taxonomy): domain Bacteria; kingdom Bacillati; phylum Bacillota; class Bacilli; order Caryophanales; family Bacillaceae; genus Peribacillus; species Peribacillus sp. YIM B13481. The sequence goes on along the minus strand of NZ_JBHZPE010000011.1, from coordinate 90,927 downwards.
GGACATGATGACCGAATCCAATATACGCATTTCTTCTTTTAAGACACCAACCGCATTTGTTAACGTATTTGCCCGAAGTGAATTGGAACAAACAAGTTCAGCGAATTTATCGGTATGATGTGCTGGCGTTTGTTTTACCGGGCGCATTTCGTATAGATCGACTTTGATTCCTCTTTTAGCTAACTGCCACGCCGCTTCACTTCCAGCAAGCCCAGCACCGATTACACTTACTTTTGTTTCTTTCATTTTTCGAACCTCCATGTATAGATATGATAAGACAGGAGCATTTATCATTAAAATTGCTTTCATAAGTGTTTCATTTTTAACGATATCTATGTATTTATACCCAAAATACCCATTCCTGCTACGAAAATTTCAAGCATATGCCACAAATCCAGCATTTCATCTGTACTAAAAGGGATAATGGACACAAAGAGGAATTATATCTTTAAAAGAATGCACTTGTCCACTGAATTTTACATCACATCACCTAAATAAAAAAGTTTCAAGCTTTATCCATTTTCTTCAAAGAAGTAAATCCACACGTTACCATGATATCATACTTCGCTGAACATAAAGAAACTCGGCAAATGCCGAGTCAATTTAATTTAGAGTTTCTCAAATGTACAAAGGGAAAGTAAACGATTTCACAGACTTTTCTATGCTTGAGGAGTTTCTTTGAAGTCACAATCCATGCACTGGACCTGGACTCCTTTTTTGAGTTTTTTCTCAACAAGTGTACCTTCACATTTTGGACAACTCCGCGGTAGCGGTTTATCCCAAGAAATGAAGTCACATCCAGGGTAGGTATCACACCCGTAAAATAAACGGCGTTTTTTACTTTTCCTTTCAATGATGTTTCCTTCCTTACATTTCGGGCATTTCACACCTATTTCTTTTACGATTGGTTTTGTGTTACGGCAATCGGGGAAATTACTGCATGCCATGAACTTACCATAACGCCCCATCTTAAAGACCATCTCATGTCCGCATTCTACACAATCTTCACCTGCAGGCTCATCTTTGATTTCAATTTTCTCCATTTCGACTTCAGCTTTAGCCAAATGAACAGCAAATTCTTTATAAAATTCATCGATGACCTTAATCCATTCGATGCTTCCTTCTTCGACGCTATCGAATTCCTGTTCCATCTTGGCAGTGAACTCTGCATCAAGAATATCCGGGAAGAATTCACGTATCAATTCAAGAACGATCTCACCAAGCTCTGTGGGGATGAACCGTTTATTATCCAAAGTAACATAACCACGTTTTTGAATCGTATCCAAGGTAGGAGCATATGTGGAAGGACGGCCTATTCCCAGTTCTTCTAGGGTTTTGACAAGACGTGCTTCTGTATATCTGGGTGGAGGCTGTGTGAAATGCTGCTTAGGCTCTACATCTTTTGAAAAGAATTGATCTCCTTTTTTCACATCAGGGAGAGCATTTTCCTTTTCTTCCACTGAGTCATCGGATCCCTCAACATATACCTTCATGAAGCCCGGAAATTTAATTTTTGAACCATTGGCCCTGAAGATGACATCTTCGTTATGCAGGTCGATGCTCATCGTATCCATGACCGCCGAAGACATTTGACTTGAAACGAATCGCTCCCAAATCAACTTATATAGACGGAATTGATCTCTGGATAAGAACTCCTTGACTACACCCGGTTCACGTAATGTGCTCGTTGGTCTTACCGCTTCATGGGCATCTTGGGCATTAGTCTGTTTTTTCTCTTTCCGCTGCTCAACCTGAACATAATCTTTACCATAACTATTTTCAATGAAGGTATGGGCTTCCTGTTTCGCAACATCGGAAATCCGGGTCGAATCGGTTCTCATATACGTGATTAACCCGACTGTCCCTTCCTTTCCAAGCTCGATTCCTTCATAAAGCTGCTGAGCAAGCATCATTGTTTTCTTTGCACGGAAATTCAATTTTCGAGCCGCTTCTTGTTGCAGGGAAGAAGTCGTAAAAGGTGCAGCTGGATTACGCCTTCTTTCCTTTTTAGCCACTGCCCCTATCGTAAATTCGCCGCCATTTAAAGAACCGAGTACTTTTTTGACGTCCTCTTCTGTATTTAATTCTTTCCGCTCACCGCCCAGGCTGAAAAAGGAACCTTCAAACTGTTCTTTTCCTTTTACAAAATCTGCCTTGATTGTCCAATACTCTTCCGGGATAAAATCTTTGATTTCTTTTTCCCGGTCAATGATCATCCGTACAGCAACCGATTGGACCCGTCCCGCACTTAAGCCTTTTTTCACTTTTTTCCACAAAAGCGGGCTGATATTGTATCCGACCAAACGATCCAAGACCCTTCTTGCCTGTTGCGCATCAACCAATTTCATATTTATTGGCCTCGGTGATTTAAATGATTCTTTGATAGCCTCTTTCGTGATTTCGTTGAATACCACGCGGCAATCAGAATTAATGTCAACATCGAGACTGTGAGCCAAATGCCAGGCAATGGCTTCCCCTTCTCTGTCGGGGTCAGCCGCGAGATAGATTTTTTTCGCTTTTTTTGCAGCAGTTTTCAATTCTTTTAAAACCGGGCCTTTGCCGCGGATAGTTATATATTTAGGTTCATATTCATGTTCAACATCGACACCCATTTGGCTTTTAGGCAAATCGCGTACATGCCCCATGGAAGCCTTTACTTTATATTTTTTTCCCAAGTAACGTTCTATTGTTTTCGCCTTTGCGGGCGATTCCACAATCACTAAGTATTCTGACATCCAATAAATCCTCCTCAAAGAGGTAATATAAATCTTCACTATTATTAATCATTCAAAAAACATTTGTCAACACCTCTTTACTTTTCAAAGCATGTCATTTTATTTATTTATAAGTATTTTGACAAGAGGTGCCATTTGCAAAACTTATAACAGTTTTACAATATTTTCAACCTTTTTGTCTAAAATTTCAACAATTCCTTTAAAAAAAACACCTTTTTTTTCTATTTTTCCGTTTAATTCTCCGTCTATCTTCTATATTATATCGTTCAAAATTCTTCCTCAATCTGCTTAGAACTCAAAACAAGTTTGGCACCATCTTGAATCAATTGATTGGTCCCTAATGATTCTGGACTCGTTACATTGCCAGGAAGCGCAAATACCTCCCTGCCATGTTCCAAAGCAGATTGTGCCGTAATAAGGGAACCGCTTTTTTCTTTGGCCTCGACCACGAATATTCCCAGTGATAATCCACTGATGATTCGATTCCTAAGCGGAAACATCCAAGGTTCCGCTCTCTTTTCCGGTGGAGTCTCAGATAAAAGTAACCCTTTATTGATGATTTCCCCTGCAAGGGAAATATTGGATTTTGGGTATATTTGCAAATGACCTCCTCCTAAAACCCCAATCGTATCTCCGCCTTCCCCCAAAGTGATTTTATGTGCCTCTGCATCGATTCCAGCAGCCACCCCACTTATGATCACGAATTTTTTCTTTACAAGTGGTAATAGAATCGTTTTTAAGGCCTCCAGTCCATACGAGGTTGGCTTACGTGTTCCAACAACACCTAGCGTGCTCCTCCTCGTTAGAAGCTTCTTATCGCCTTTTAAATAAAGAACCCATGGGGGATCGAATATTTGCTTCAGCAAAAAAGGATAATCATCATCGAAGATCGTCAAGCAATGAATTTGGCAATCTTCGTATCGTTTAAGTTTATCGATGGTATTGAGTGAATGTAAATCTTTGAGAAAGAGGGTAAGCTTATTTGAAGGGATAGGGAGGATTTTTACCCATTCCTCCTGATTCATAGTGAAAAGGGAAGATAAGGACGGGTCATTTGACATGATAATTTGGATTGTTTTCCATCCTGCTCCGCGGCAATGATGGAGGTGGATTAATTTTTCTGTTTTATTCAATTGGAAGCACCCCTAATCGGATATTTTTAAAGGTAGGTTGATTGTGATGGTCAAAGTAATCGAAATGTGTTTCCCGAGGAATTTGGAGTGAAATAAAGGCCGACCCAAAAAACAGGTCGGCCAACTTAAATCAATGCGTTTTACAAGGTTCGTAGATTTCTTTTTCCTTCAGGACGGAGATCAATGTTTCACCCATTACGGATGGAGTCTCGGCAACTTTAATTCCACATTCGTTCATAACGCGGATTTTCTCGTCAGCTGTACCTTTTCCTCCTGAAATTATGGCACCAGCATGTCCCATACGTTTACCAGCTGGAGCTGTACGGCCACCAATGAAACCTACAACTGGCTTAGTCATATTTTCTTTCACCCAGATTGCCGCTTCTTCTTCTGCCGTGCCGCCGATTTCCCCGATCATGATCACCGCATGTGTTTCCGGATCTTCATTGAATGCTTTCAGTACATCAATGAAGTCCGTTCCGTTAACGGGATCCCCACCGATACCGACAGCCGTAGATTGTCCAATGCCTGCTTGTGATAATTGGTGAACGGCTTCGTACGTTAAAGTTCCAGAACGAGAAACTACACCTACATGGCCTTTTTTGTGGATATATCCTGGCATGATACCAATCTTACATTCTTCCGGGCTAATGACACCCGGGCAGTTCGGTCCGATCAAGCGAGTCTTTTTACCTTCCATGTAACGCTTCACCTTGACCATATCCAGGACAGGAATATGTTCCGTGATACAAATAACAAGATCTAGTTCTGCGTCAACGGCTTCAAGAATCGCATCTGCAGCAAATGGAGCCGGTACGTAGATAACCGATGCATTCGCTCCGGTTTCAGTGACAGCTTCGGAAACTGTATTGAATACAGGTACCCCTTCCGCTTCTGTTCCGCCTTTGCCCGGAGTGACTCCTCCAACGATTTTCGTGCCGTATTCCAACATTTGTTTTGTATGAAATAATGCTGTTGAACCAGTGATTCCCTGAACGATCACTTTCGTATCTTTATTAATATAAACGCTCATTATGTTCCCCCCTGCCTATTATCCTACAAGTGATACTATTTTTTGTGCTCCATCTGCCATTGATTCAGCAGCCGTAATATTTAAACCTGACTCTTTAAGTATCTTTTTACCAAGGTCCACATTCGTACCTTCAAGACGAACAACAAGAGGGACATCCAGGCCAAGCTCTTTAGCAGCAGCTACTACGCCTGTCGCGATGATGTCACATTTCATGATCCCCCCGAAGATATTAACGAAGATGCCTTTAACATTTTGATCGGATAGGATGATTTTGAAAGCCTCTTTTACTTTTTCCTCAGTAGCGCCGCCACCAACGTCAAGGAAGTTAGCCGGATCTCCCATATAATGTTTAATGATGTCCATCGTTGCCATAGCAAGTCCGGCACCATTAACCATACATCCGATATTTCCGTCAAGCGATATGTAACTAAGGCCATGTTTTGATGCTTCAATCTCTTTCGCATCCTCTTCATCCAAATCACGGTACTCCGCGATGTCTTTATGGCGGTAAATCGCATTATCATCGAAATTCAATTTAGCATCCAGTGCCATTACATTGCCATCGCCCGTTACCACTAATGGGTTGATTTCAGCGATTGAGCAATCTTTTTCAACGAAAGCTGTATATAAGTTAACCATCAGTTTGGAAGCTTTATTTATAAGTGAAGCCGGAATATTGATATTGAATGCAATCCTACGTGCCTGGAAGCCAGTCAGGCCGACAACCGGATCGATTACTTCTTTGAAAATTTTCTCTGGTGTCTTTTCAGCCACTTCCTCAATTTCCGTTCCGCCTTCTTCAGAAGCCATCAATACGACACTGTTCGTAGCACGGTCAAGGACCAGCCCGATATAATATTCCTTCGTAATGTCGCAGCCTTCTTCAATAAGTAAACGCTTAACTTCCTTGCCTGCCGGTCCTGTTTGATGGGTCACCAGCGTCTTACCAAGAATCTCTTCTGCATATGTACGTGCTTCATCAAGATTTTTCGCTACCTTAACTCCGCCGGCTTTCCCGCGGCCGCCCGCATGAATTTGAGCTTTGACGACAACAACTTCCGTACCTAATTCCTTCGCTGCTTCCACTGCTTCATCTACAGTAAAGGCAACCCGGCCATTTGGAACGGATACCCCGTATTGTCGCAATATCTCTTTTCCCTGATACTCATGGATATTCATTTCCCATCCTCCTTATCTACTAAAAACCAACTTTTAAATTTAATGCCTGTTTTCTCTACCATATTACAACAAAATTCTCCTTGGTGCATAATATTCTTTCACATAATTTTGTGAATATTATCATAATATACTTTTTTTACTCTTGTATTAAATGGAAAAAAACTGCTTGGCCGTTGTGTTTCTTTCAAGTGAAAATCCATTATTTTTTTTCTATTATTCTATTCTTTTAAAAAGCCTTTTCTCTTATAAGTCCAGTGAAAACACACCCTGCTACACCCTTTTCCACCATATTAATCCAGAAAACACCTCAGGGAAATTACGTTTATCCTTGTTTTGACTCAAAGGAAAAGCAAAAGGACAAAGCCATGGCTTTGTCCTTTTGCTGATAGTTTAGTATGTTTTTAATATAATGAAAATTTATTAACGATTTCCCTAATTTTCTACAAAAACCAACAAGAATCCATTTTGGTGAAATCACTTGCATAATCAGGCCCCTACCGATTCATGTCCTTGTCGACTTTATAAATGAATGCAAATACCTCCGCAACAGCTCCGTACAATTCTTCCGGTATCGTTTGATTTATATCCAATTGACTTAAAAGTGCAGCAAGCGACTCATCCTTTTGGACCGGTATATCCAGCTTCATAGCCCTTTCCAGGATATTTTCAGCCGTTTTACCTTTCCCCTTCGCCAATATGACGGGAGCTTTGGATGTCTTTTGATCATACTTTAAGGCAATCGCTTCTTTTCGCCTATCATTTTTCATATTCGAATATCCACTCCACTATATGAACCAGATTCTGAAAAAGGAACGGATTTCAACCCGTGGCCCCTCTCTTTTCCGCTTCCCATGTTTACAAATGAAACACCTGACAATCTGTAATCCATTTTTTCCAGATTCTCTCTCAGGAGTTCAAGATATTGATTTGCTGTCTCTTCAAGGACTGCTCCATGCCTATTAATGACCGTCACCTTTATGATTCGATTTTGTACCTGCATATCGATGATAATCTCTTTAAGGCGTTCTAACTCTAAATAAAATAGGACGCGGCAGTATTCCGGGTCTATCTTGCCATCTTTTGTTTTCCTTCCGCTCCATTGTAACGTTAGGTCCGTTTGTGTAGAGCCCAGATTGATTGGAAGTGTAAGGAGCAAATTCTGAATCGGCCCATTTTCTTGTGCAAGGATCTGTTGGGCAGTGACCCGATTTAGGATTTGTTCTGCGATCTCCTTAATGGCTGCCGGAGTTTGCTCATTCAGCAATTTAAGCAGCAGCGGTTTAAGTGTATCCAAATCCTTCGAGAACTCCATTTCATCTCTAGTAAGATTAACAAGTGCATGTTCCAGCTGAAGACCAAGGATCTTCGTCCACTCTTTTAGTTGGTGTGCAACAGATGGACCATTAGTAAAATCGATTGTTTGAAACTCAGCTTCAAATACCTGGGCAAGGACCAGCCGCTCATTATTCCTAACGAACTGGGCCTCAGACAGCTGTTTAAGTGACTGAAACAGTAGTTTGGCCGCCTTACCCTTCGACTCAACTACCTGCTCTCTATCCATATTCAAATAGCCTAAAAGGTCATTCACTTCTACATTTCCGCCTAATGCTTTTTTTCCAGCTGTTGCTTCTGCAAAAGCACTCTCAAGCAAATGAAAGGCAAGAGGGGAAAGTTTTTCTGCAGAATTTTTTTTCTGAAACGATTGGATATCAGTTGGCATTTTTGTCGCTTTATGATCAACGCCGTTCAATATCCGATTTATATTAATTTCGATTTCGTCAACTTTTCCAAATGCTCCGCTTTTTGCCTTGGAAAGTACATGCAATCCTTGGTGTAATTTTTCAATCGCTGAGTTCTTAGGAATTCCGGACCTCGCCTCAGCTCCATCAATTAACTTCGCCAGAAAGACAGATTCTGTAATTCCCTTTGGGACAAAACCTGTCTTTTTAAGCAGGGAAAATGCGCCGGATTTCATTTCAGGTGTTGAATCCGAATCCAGCCAAATGGTCACTAGTTTTTGCAAACCGAATTGTTGAAGCTGGCTCTGTTTAGCCACATGCAAGGAGTCCAATACCTCCATAAGCTTGAAAGCCGTCCTCGTTACAACTCCCCCATCCTGCAGTTGCTGCTTGAGGCCGCTGAGCAATTTGTGAAAAGGTTCGCCTTTGGCATGTGAAAATAATGCATCATATACATCTTTTACAAACGGCAATTGCTGAATGAACATTGTTTTTATCAGAGGCAGACCAACTTCTGCATCAGCAGTTTTCAGCCATTGCAAAGCGGACTGAAAAGTTTCCTTGGTTATCGGGAGACGGTTTTTCAGGAGATATTCGGCAAGCTTTGCCGCCGCAGGTTCGGGCGTTATGCCGAGATGAGCGATCAATTGTGCAGCTGTGCCATCTAAGCTGGAACAGTTCAAATTCGGGGAATCTAAAGCTTTTAACACGACCTTCCCCTCATTTGGTGGCTGAATTTGAAACCAATACCTTTCTCCTGCCCGAAGCGGGATATCGAGAGCGGCAATCATTTTTTGATGGCCAATCTGTACCTCGGCCGTTTGGTTAGGAAAAACCTTATTCACTTTCCCGAAAAGGATTTGACCGTTTTTCAAACTCGCAGTTCCTTGTATTTCAATTGGTGAAGATACGGGTTGACCGCTTGTTGTCGATTGCATCACTCATCCTCCCTAGTCCTTCGTACGTGCAGCGATTTCCTTAACTGGTGCAAAACTTCTTCTATGCCAAGGTGTAAGCCCGTGCTTATCGAGCGCTTCTAAATGTTGACTTGTCCCATATCCCATGTGCTTTCCGAAACCATATTCCGGATATTCTTCACCATATTCCTTCATCATCCTGTCACGAGTCACTTTCGCTATAATGGAGGCCGCAGAGATGGTAATGCTTCTTGCATCCCCCTTTATGAGTGAAAGCTGCGGAATCGGCACATCCAGTTCCATCGCATCAATCAACAAATGATCAGGAAGTTCTGACAGATCGTTCACTGCGGCCACCATTGCCTTTTTCGTAGCTTGATATATATTGATTTCATCAATTACTTCGCTATGTACAACACCCACACCTATGGAAAGTGCTTCCTTAAAAATCATCTCATAAAACAGTTCCCTTTTTGACTCTGGAATCTTTTTAGAATCATTCAGTCCTGGCAAATAAAAAGATTCCGGCAAGATGACAGCACTTGTCACAACTGGTCCTGCCAACGGTCCTCTTCCTACTTCATCGATACCTGCAAGAATGGAAAACCCTTGTTTGCGCAATTGCCGTTCAAACTCCGTCATTTCCGTGAAAGCATCCTTTACCTGTAGCTCTTTTTCATAGGCTCTTTGCCATTTGCTCACTAAGTCAGTTACTCCCTTTCGGCTGTCTTCCCGGCATTCTTGTAAAAATAAATCTTCTGGCTCTCTTATAGTCTTTAACTTTGAGGAGATTTCCTTAATGCTCATTGCAGTTTTCATCATTTATCACCCATCATATTAATTATCGGCAGTCTTGCTCCTTTTCTACAGTTCAAACAAAAATACGGAGCGGAAAAGAGACATCAAAAGTTAAAAACCTTTTCGACATCCAACTCCAGCTCCGTATCAACCCTTTTCACTGACCTTCTTCAAAAATCAGGTCAGTGTCTTGCAATCTCTACTTAATGTTATTCGGGGATATTATCCTCTTCATAATCCTTAGGGACCTCAAACGTAAGAGGGCCCATCTTTTCTGAACGGATTTCACGTACGACCAACTCTGCGGTTTTGTCATAATCAATGAAGCCACCAGAAGCTAAACAGCCCCTGAACTTTCCGACGGCATCGAATAGTTCAAGCGTTTCCTGAGGAATTGCACTCAGGTTATAACGGGATTTCAATCTATCCGGATATTCCTTTTCCAAAAAGCGCAGACCGTATAAAGAGACCTCGTGCAAGTTTAAGATCGTATCCTTGATCGCTCCCGTCAATGCAAGCTTCAAGCCCACTTCCTGATCCTCGAATTTAGGCCAGAGGATCCCCGGCGTGTCCAACAGTTCCAATTCCTTACCAACTTTTATCCATTGCTGCGCCTTCGTGACACCAGGTGTATTCCCTGTTTTGGCAATGTTCTTTTTGGCAAGTCGATTGATTAAAGTTGATTTCCCTACATTCGGAATCCCGACTATCATGGCGCGGATGGCTCTTGGCTTTATTCCTCTTGATTCCATCCTGTCATACTTATCTTTTAAAAGTTTTTTAGAAGCAGCTGTAATCTGGTTTAAACCGTTTCCTGCCTGCGAGTTAATGGCAATCGCCGTTTTCCCCTGTGATTTATAATATTCAAGCCACATATTCGTTTTCACCGGATCGGCCATATCAGCTTTATTCAAAAGGATAACCCTCGGTTTATGCTGTATGATTTCATCGATCATCGGATTTCGTGAAGATGCCGGAATCCGGGCATCCACAAGTTCAAAGATGATGTCGATCAGTTTTAATTTCTCTGTTACTTCCCGTCTTGCTTTGGCCATATGGCCAGGGAACCACTGTATTGTCAATGGAATCCACCTTCCTACTATTCCGCCAATCGAAAGTCTTCAATCGGCCAATAAACTAATTTAGTTTTTCCTAACACTTTATCGTAAGGAACGACGCCAACGCTAATATAGCGGCTATCCTTACTAACACGACGATTATCCCCTAAGACAAATAGATGGTCTTCAGGCACCGTTCCTTGTTCTATGACATCACTTAATGTAAAAGGTTCCGTCAAAGCCCCGCCATCTATCAATTGTTTTTTATATTCATCCAAGTATGGCTCATCATAAGCTTTTCCATTCACGTACAGAGTATCATCTTTATATTCCACTTTTTCCCCTGGCAATCCGATGACCCGCTTTATGTAATCTTTGCCTTCTGGAGCTTCAAAAACGATAATGTCGAATCTTTTCGGTTCACCAATCGAATAGGAGATTTTATTAACGAGCATGCGGTCCGTATTCTTTAATGTCGGCATCATGGAATTACCGTCCACAACAATTGGAGCCAGAAGGAAATAACGAATCAGTGTCGCAGCTATAACCGCGATTATGACCGCCTTTGTCCATTCCCACAATTCATTTTTCTTTTTCGCCATCCTTACCCACCCTTTTAGAAAGCATATCAACAATTATTTTAACATGTTGCGGACGCTATAGCGAGCGGGATTCTATATAGTTTTCACCGTATATGTGCATTAATGGTTTCTTGCAGTGCAAAAAGGGAGCCTGAAAAACAAGCTCCCTTTTTGATACTGTTTGGTTATTCACCTTATGTGGATCATGGTAAACCCGCATGAAGATATTCGAAGAATTAACGACGAATTTCTTTAATACGTGCTTTTTTACCACGAAGTTCGCGTAGGTAATAAAGTTTCGCACGACGTACTTTACCGTGACGGATAACTTCTAGTTTCGCAATTTTTGGTGTGTGAACAGGGAAAGCACGTTCTACTCCAACGCCGTAAGAGATCTTACGCACTGTGAAAGTTTCACTAACTCCGCCGCCACGACGTTTGATTACAACGCCTTCAAACAACTGGATACGTTCGCGAGTTCCTTCAATAACCTTTACGTGTACACGTACTGTGTCACCAGGTCTGAATGATGGAAGATCTGAGCGAAGTTGTTCTTTTGTGATTTCGTTAATAAGATTTTGCATCGATTTCAACTCCTCCTGGACGCTCTTGCAAATACTTATTGTTTGCAGCGGAACATCGTTATAAGACTGAGCATTTTGCCCAAGTCACAAGGTATATCCTATCATACTATAAACGTCGATGCAATAGGCATCAGTCTTCTTTTTTAATCTCGGACAATAATTTTTTTTCAAGTTCCGATAGTTCATAACTATCGAGCAAATCAGGACGCCGCATCCACGTTCTGCGCAGAGATTCCTTCATCCGCCATTCATCGATTTTTTTATGATTTCCGGATATTAGCGGATCGGGAACTTTCATCCCCCGAAAATCTGCAGGTCTAGTATAATGGGGATGCTCTAACAAACCAGAAGAATAGGAATCAAGAATCGGGGAGTCAACATTTCCTAGAACGCCGGGAAGCAAGCGAACTACGCTGTCAATAATGACCATTGCGCCCAATTCCCCGCCTGTAAGAACAAAGTCACCAATCGATATTTCATCCGTGACGACATGCTCCCGGATGCGCTCATCGTATCCTTCATAATGTCCGCATATGAAAATGAGATGTTCTTCATTTGCATACTCTTCAGCTTTTTTCTGCGTGTAACGCTCTCCCTGAGGACAAAGCAGGACTACCCTTGGGGTTAGCTCAGCTTGGCCTTTTAGAGCTTCTACAGCATCAAAAATCGGTTGTGCCTTCAATACCATTCCGGCACCTCCGCCATACGGATAATCGTCTACCGTCGAGTGCTTATTATCTGCATAGTCTCGAAAATTGGTCACCTTATAGCTGACAGCCTGCTTTTCCGCAGCCTTTTTTAAGATGGACGAGCCAAATACCCCTTCGAACATTTCTGGAAAAAGCGAAAGCACATCGATTTTCATCAGTCTAAAAGTCCTTCCATCGGTGTAATGATGACCTTTTTAGCGGAAATATCTACTTCTTTTACAATTTGTTCAATATACGGGATCAGAATATCCTTACTGCCAGCTTTCTTAATGACCCAAACATCATTGGCACCAGGCGTAAGAACCTCAATGATTTCCCCAACTTCCAAACCTTCATCCGTAAATACAGAACAGCCGATGATTTCATGGAAGTAGAACTCACCTTCGTCCAATTTACCAAGCTGTGCTTCCTTCACTTTTAGTACCCCGTTTCTAAAAGCCTCGACCTGTCCGACGTTATAATAGTTCTCGAACGTCAATAGGTTAAAGTTTTTATGGGTACGGTGTGACCTGATGATAAGCGGCAAAGGCTTTTTATCAGTGTCCCTAAACAAATGCAGTGTATTTCCCACTTTGAATCGTTTTTCCGGAAAGTCTGTTGAAGAAATGACACGCACTTCTCCTAAAAGACCATGTGTGTTGACAATTTTACCTACATTAAACCATTTTTCCATTCTTTCACCTCTAACGAATTTCCGAGACGATTCCATCTTTAATGACAATAGTCTTCGTTGCCATAATATCGTCCCAATCTGCCCCAATTTCCACATCAATGATACTTTGAACTTCCCGTTCCTTCAATTCGCTTCCGGTGGGAAGGATCTCCAACTGCTCCATTTGAAATTCAAGCAGTTTAATTTTTTCTTGCCTCTGGTTTATTTCTTTTTCGAAATGAGCACGGAGACTAGCAGGCTGGAGATTTCTTGTTTTTTCAAGCTTTTTCAGTTCAAAGCGAAGCTGTTCACTCTCTTTTTGAAGCTGAAGGCGTTTTGACTTGTACTTCTCGAGGAGCTGATTCTTGCTGGATTCCGTTAATACTTGGTTAACGATTACATTTTGGAGAATTTTCATTCCAGCACCTCCTATTATCTATGATTTCTTATTTCCTTCAAAAAATATGTATGATAGGGTAATCTTTTTGAAAAGGGGGTCATTCTCTTAAGTATAACGTAAATCGATAAAAGATGCGTCTTAAAAAGGCGTAAAGTTTAAACTCCGGTTCAGATCCAAATAGGATCAAAGTCGGAATTTCACTTTCTTGAAGTACAAAAAAAGGAGGGGTATTAGCCCTCCTTATTCGGAAATCTCCAAATAGATTTTCTTCTGCTGTGAAGATCCTGCTGCATATACCACAGTCCGAATCGCCTTAGCAACACGCCCTTGTTTACCGATGACCTTGCCCATGTCCTCTTTATGAACGGAGAGGATATAAACAATCCGGTCGGACTCTTCCTTGGAGGTCACGATGACCTCCTCCGGATAATCCACAAGTGCTGAAACAATCGTTTCAATTAGTGCTTTCATCAACTACCGTCGATTACTTGCTGTTTTTTGCAACATGGAATTTTTCCATGATGCCTTGTGTTGAGAATAAGTTACGAACTGTATCAGATGGTTTAGCTCCATCTTGTAACCATTTAAGAGCAAGCTCTTCGTTGATTTCAACTTTAGCTGGTTGAGTCACCGGGTTATAAGTTCCTACCACTTCAATGTAACGTCCGTCACGTGGTGAACGAGAATCTGCAACTACAATACGATAGAAAGGAGATTTTTTAGCTCCCATACGTTTTAAGCGAATTTTTACTGCCATTTTAAATAAGCACCTCCGAATAGTTTCACACAAGATAGTATAATATCAAATGTCTTGTATGTTTGTAAAGGTTTTTTTCTTAACAGGTGAAAAAAGTGTTGAAACACATGGCTTTAACCCGTATTTCTCCTTAGTTTCAACCTAAAATAAACCTTACATGAACGGGAATTTGAATCCCTTTTTCTTCCCTTTTTGCATGTTCGTAACCTGTTTCATCATCTTTTTCATTTCTTCGAATTGCTTCAATAGGCGGTTCACTTCTTGAATCGATCTGCCGCTTCCTTTGGCAATCCGTTTCTTACGGGATGCATTCATGGTTTCTGGATGTTCCTTTTCCTGCGTCGTCATTGAACGGATGATAGCTTCGACATGACCGATCTGTTTCTCATCGATCTGAAGGTTATCCATCCCTTTCATTTTGTTCGCACCAGGAATCATTTTCAGAATATCATCAAGCGGACCCATATTCCGCACCTGACCAAGCTGATCAAGGAAATCATCAAAGGTAAAAGTGGCTGTACGCATCTTTTTCTCTAATTCTTTCGCTTTTTCTTCATCTACATTGGCCTGTGCTTTTTCGATAAGGGTCAATACATCACCCATGCCGAGGATCCTTGACGCCATCCGTTCTGGATGGAATGCTTCAAGTGCATCCAATTTTTCTCCCATACCGACGAATTTTATCGGCGTGTTGGTGACTGAACGAATCGAAAGTGCCGCACCACCACGTGTATCCCCATCAAGTTTCGTAAGTACGACTCCAGTCAGGCCTAACTGTTCATTAAAGCTTTGGGCCACATTGACCGCATCCTGACCTGTCATCGCATCGACAACCAGGAAGATTTCATCGGGTTTTGTCAATTCTTTGATATCCTTCAGTTCACCCATCAAGTTTTCATCAACATGAAGGCGGCCTGCGGTATCAATCAACACATAATCATGATGTTCTTCCTTAGCCTTTTCAATCGCCTGTTTGGCAATTTCAACAGGGCTGACCTGGTCCCCAAGGGAGAAAACAGGCATGCTTAATTGTTTGCCAAGTGTTTCAAGCTGCTTAATCGCCGCCGGACGGTAAATATCAGCCGCAACGAGCAATGGCTTGCGGTTGTATTTTTTTCTAAGAAGATTGGCAAGCTTTCCGGTGGTCGTCGTTTTACCAGCACCTTGAAGCCCTACCATCATAATGACGGTCGGTGGTTTCGAGGCAACGGCAATCTTGCTTTGTTCGCCGCCCATCAGCTCCGTCAATTCTTCCTTAACTACTTTAATTACCTGTTGACCGGGGGTTAAGCTTTTCAGCACTTCCTGACCTACCGAACGTTCACTAACACGTTTTACAAAATCCTTCACGACTTTAAAGTTAACATCCGCTTCAAGCAGGGCCAATCGAACTTCACGCATCATTTCTTTAACGTCCGCTTCGTTGACCTTACCTTTTCCACGGATCTTTTGCATCGTGCTCTGCAGTCGGTCGGCCAATCCTTCAAATGCCATATTGCCGCCTCCTAATCCAACTTCTCAAGCGTTGTGATTGCGTCTAGCAGCTTCTCTTTTGAAAAGGAATCCTTTTCTATGAGTCCCTTCATATTCGCAATCCACTGGTTACGCTCTTGAAATTTTTGAAATAACAATAGCTTCGCTTCATATTCCTCAAGCATCGCTTCTGTTCTTTTTATATTATCATAGACTGCCTGCCTACTTACTTCGTATTCATCGGCAATCTCGCCAAGAGAGTAATCATCCAGATAGTAGAGGGACATGTAGCTCTGCTGCTTCTCTGTTAACAACGATTGGTAAAAGTCATACAAATAATTAATCCGCGTTGTCTTTTCAAGCATCTTAGCAAGCCTCCCTGCTGTTAAGTGAAAACCCTTTACAAGTTTATATTGTAAAGCCTTGTTTATTTGATGTCAAGTCAAACTCCTTACCACTTGTTTGCAAAGCATTATTTTTTTCGTTTTCTTGCTTCTAGAAGTTCACAGTGAACCCTGTAACAATGTTGGTGCCTCATTAAAAAATGGCAAAAATCCGGAAGAGAAAAATCTCTTCCGGACATTTTTTGCTTAAACCTCTTCTTTATCGATGATATCAGCAAACAGGCCATAAACATATTTCTCTGCATCGAATTCCTGCAGATCGTCCATTTTTTCACCAAGCCCGACAAATTTAACGGGAATGGCCAGTTCATTGCGAATTGCCAAAACAATTCCACCTTTTGCCGTGCCATCAAGCTTTGTTAAAACAATACCGGAAACATTGGTCGCTTCCTTGAATGTCTTGGCCTGAATAAGTGCATTTTGTCCAGTTGTTGCATCAAGGGCAAGCAACACTTCATGTGGTGCACCAGGTATTTCACGTTCAATTACACGTTTCACCTTTTCCAATTCCTTCATTAAATTCACTTTATTTTGTAAACGTCCAGCTGTATCACAAATCAGAATATCCGCTTTACGAGCCTTGGCGGCCTGAATGGCATCGAACATGACCGCAGCAGGGTCAGAGCCTTCTCCTTGCTTGATTACACTGACACCAACACGTTCTCCCCATACCTCGAGCTGTTCAATTGCACCTGCACGGAACGTATCCCCGGCTGCCAATACGACAGACTTGCCTTCTGCCTTGAATTTATGAGCAAGTTTACCGATTGTCGTCGTTTTACCTACCCCATTAACCCCTACGAACAAAATGACCGTCAAACCTTCTTCTTGTATATTCAGGCTCGGAGTCCCTTCTTCATCACCTTGGTAGATTTCGACAAGCTTTTCGGAAATGACGGATTGCACTTCCCTTGTATCAGAGATATTGCGAAGCTTGACTTCCATTTTTAATTGATCAATTAGTTCCATCACAGTATCAAAGCCTACATCAGCCTGTATCAGGATTTCTTCAAGTTCTTCAAAAAAGTCCTCATCCACTTTCCGATAACGGGCAACAAGTTCATTAACCCTTCCAGTAAAGGAATTCCTTGTCTTTGTCAAACCTTGCTTGAATTTTTCCCCTATGGATACTTCTGCTTCAACTTCTTTTTCTTTATCTTCCTGGTTCGTAAATTTCTCTTTTAGCTTTTTGAAAAAACTCATTGTCCCACTTCCTCTAATAATGAATTTAAACTTCAATAAAGTTTTCTGATTCTTCCATCCGGACGGAAACAAGTTTGGAAACGCCTGACTCCTGCATCGTAATGCCATATAGTACATCAGCCTCTTCCATCGTGCCTTTACGGTGAGTAATCACGATAAACTGCGTTTCCCTGCTGAACTTCCTTAAAAATTGGCTGAACCGGACGACATTCGCCTCATCAAGGGCTGCCTCGACTTCATCAAGAATACAGAAAGGCACCGGCCGCACTTTCAGAATGGAGAATAAAAGGGCTATGGCTGTCAGTGCCCGTTCTCCTCCGGATAAGAGGCTCAAATTTTGCAGTTTTTTCCCAGGCGGCTGTGCAATGATATCTACCCCTGTATTTAGTAAATCATCCGGATTCGTCAGTTTAAGCTCAGCTCTTCCTCCGCCAAATAATGCTTTGAAGACTTGTTCGAATTCTTCACGGATCGAATAAAAGGTATCTGCAAAGCGCCGCTTCATTTCATCATCCATTTCATCGATGACTTGGAATAATGTATCTTTCGCCTGTTGAAGGTCTTCCTTTTGACTAAGGAGGAATTCATAGCGTTCAGCTACACGTGCATATTCATCAATCGCACCTAAATTTACCGTCCCTAATTCCTCTATTGCAAGCTTGATGAGCTTCACTTTTTTTTGGGCTTCTTCTGCAGGCATCATCAATGGATACTGTTCTTTTGCACCTTCAAAGGAAAGCGTATATTCTTCTCTCAAGTGGTCGAGACGATTTTCCAATTCCACATCCAGACGGGTTAATTTTACTTCTTCGTCCTTCATCACTTCAACAATGCCTCTATAAAGTCGGTTTTCTTCTTTCAAGGCCAGTTCAAGTGTTTCAACTTGTGTTAGAAGCTCGTTTTTTTCCTGTTTTTTTATAGTGATTCCTTCAATTGCCCCATTTTTATCGAGCAATTTCTGCTGTGCCATATCTTCCAGGGATTCTTCCCCGCTTGAACTGTCTGTCATTTCATTGGTCAGGAGCCCCAAATCATCTTTGTTTTCGTCAAGCCTGCTTGTTTCCTTTGAAAGATCCGAATCAATGCGTTCCATCTTCTCTTTTTGGTTTTGTAGCTGCCCACGCTTAGAGGCCAGTGTTACCCTCAGTTCATTCGTTTCTTCGGCAAGGTTCTCTTTTGAGGATTGTTGGGATTGCTTTTGTTCCGTCATGTCGGAAATCAGCCGGTCAAGCCCTTCAATTTCCATTTTACATGATTCCAAAAGCTCTTCCAGCTCTTCAAGTCTTGCCGTTTTTTGCTGTTGTTCTTCTAAATATGAATTTTTATCCAAATCATAAAGATGCAGCCGTTCATTCACATTTCTTTCCTGTAGCTCCACTTCACGAAGTTCGCCCTTCAGGGTTTGTTCTTGCAATCGAAGGCTCTCCCCTGTTTTTCTGGTTTGTTCAAGCGTTTGCTCTTGAACACCCACATCCACTTTGAGCTGTTTGACCTGCTTTTCTAGCTGATTCGTTTTCGCTTCCATGGCGGCTAGTTTTTGATGGAGCTCTTCCAATTCCGTTTTCCTTGAAAGCAGGGAGGTCGTTTTTTGCTTCAACGCGCCACCAGTCATTGAACCACCTGGATTGACGATATCACCTTCTAAGGTTACGAAGCGGAAACGGTGCTGCATCATTTTCGCCAAGTCATTTGCACCCTTTAGATCTGTCGTGATTATGACAGTCCCTAACAGGTTTTCCGCAATTGCTGCATGCCTGTCATCATATTGGATCAATGAGGAGCCCGTCCCCACAAAAGCTGAGTGGCTCTTTAGCATCGATAATTGGCTTACTGAAATCTCTCTTGCCTTAATGACTGATAAAGGCAAGAACGTCGCACGTCCATACTTATGTTTCTTCAAGAAGGAAATGGCTTCTCTTGCATGCTCTTCGCGTTCAACGACCACATGCTGCATCGCTCCGCCCAGAGCCGTTTCGATGGCCGTTTCATATTCCTTTGGAACCTTTATCAATTCCGCAACTGCCCCTTCTATGCCTCGAAGGGTTTCTTTCGCTTTTAAAACTTCTTTAACTCCCTGAAAAAAGCCTGCATAATCCTCTTCCATTTCTTCAAGAAGTTCCTTACGTGATTTTGCCTGTTGAAGGAATTGATAGGCCTTATAAAGAGTGGTTTCTTGTTTTTGATACGTATCCTTTGCCGCATTCAATTTGTTCTGCTGATTCCGGAAATAAGAGACATGCTCTTCAAGCTGCTTGGTCACATTTTCCATTAGCTTTGAATATTCCAATTTTTTAGCAGTGATACCCATTCGCTCGGTTAAGAACTTTTCATTTTCCATATCAAGTTTAGCATTTTTATGTTCCTGCTGTGTTAGCTGCTGAAGCAGGTACTGTTTTTCATTTTTAGCCGATGCCTGCTTGTTCAACCACTCAATATAGTCACTCTTTTTCACTTCAATCATCGCTTCGATATCACTATTGAATAGGCCTAAGCTTTTTTGTTTTTCATTTAAGGTTTCCTGTATCCCTTTCACTTCCGAGTTCAGGGCATTCAGGAGTTCCGTTTCTCGTTCCTTTTGCAGGGACAAGAGCTCGACAGCAGCCTCACCTTCCACAATCGCTTTTTCAAGCTGTGACTTGTTTTGGGCGGCATTTTTTTTCCGTTCTTTCAAAACTTCTTTACGGCCTTCAAGCTTTTCAAGTTCTTCACTGGCATTCAGGAGAATTTCCTGAAGTTCATTGATCGATGCCTCAAGAGTCGCAAGACTATCCCGAAGCTTTTTGAGATGCGCTTCCCTGTCATGAAGCTGCCCTGCCATTTGCTGTTCCATTTCATTATGTTTTTCGAGTTCCTGGGATAGATTTTCCCATTTTTCATAAAGTTCTTCTATTTCAAAGACGGTTAAAGCTACTTCTATTTGCTCAAGCTCTTCTTTCTTCTCCAAAAATTCCTTGGCGAGGGAAGATTGAATTTTCAGCGGTTCCACTTGCCCCTCCAATTCATGGAGGATATCATGGACACGGTTTAAGTTATCCTGCGTTTCCGTCAGCTTCGATTCCGCTTTTCGTTTTCTTGTTTTATATTTCAGGACACCTGCTGCCTCTTCAAAGATCACTCGTCTTTCTTCTGCCTTACTGCTTAGGATTTCTTCCACTTTCCCTTGGCTGATTATGGAAAATGCTTCACGCCCAAGACCAGAATCCATGAAAAGATCTATGATGTCCTTCAGTCGGCAACCTTGATTATTAATGAAAAATTCACTTTCTCCCGATCGGTATACCCGTCTAGTCACACTGACTTCATGAAAATCAATCGGCAGGGAATTCGTCTCGTTATCAAGGGTCAATGAAACTTCTGCAAAATTCAACGCTTTCCTCGTGTCACTTCCCGAAAAGATGATATCTTCCATTTTTGCTCCACGCAGCGATTTCGCAGACTGCTCTCCAAGTACCCATCGGACTGCATCGGTCACATTACTTTTGCCGCTTCCGTTTGGTCCAACCACTGCCGTGACTCCAGGTACAAAATCAATCGAAATTTTCTCTGCGAAAGATTTAAATCCTACAACGTCCAAGCGTTTGAGGAACATGACCTTTCCTCCTCTACTGTTCAACTATCTTGTTGATTTTTTTTCTTTTAAAACGATCAATGCATGCTCGGCAGCATGCTGCTCCGCTTCTTTTTTTGACTTTCCTATACCAGAGCCCAGTTCTTCTCCATTCAGAGAAACGGTCGAAACAAACTCCCGGTTATGGGCTGGTCCTTTTTCCTGCAAGATTTTATATTGCAGGACACCGATACCATCACGCTGAATCAGCTCTTGAAGCTGGCTCTTATAATCCATCACATGAGAAAAAGCACCCTCGTCTATCTTCGGAAATACAACATGCTTCAAAAACTGCACAACTGGCTCTAATCCTTGGTCAAGGTACAAAGCCCCAATATAGGCTTCGAATACATCCGCAAGCATGGCAGGGCGTTCTCGTCCACCTGTCATTTCTTCCCCTTTTCCGAGTAAAACATATTCCCCGAAAGAAAGGCTATTGGCAAAAGCGACAAGTGAAGGCTCGCACACTATGGCTGCCCTTAATTTGGTAAGTTCACCTTCGCTCATCATCGGATATTTTTGATATAAGTATTTAGAGATGGTCAGTTCAAGCACAGCGTCTCCCAAGAATTCAAGCCTTTCATTATCTTCATAAGGCTTACGGCGATGCTCATTCACATAAGATGAATGTGTAAAAGCTTGTTTCAATAAATTTTCATCCTGAAAATGAAAACCCAGACTTTCCTGCAACTGTTTAAATTTATTATCCTTGATTGATGGTTTACGATTATTTCCGTTCCTACGCATCACACAAAACCCTCCACAACGGTTCAAAAAGCATATTTTTCCAATATATTAAAAAGAAACCTGGCAGGAATTCCTGTCAAGCTTTCCTATGTACATCATACATTATAATCCGCTTAAAGAAAACTAACGGCAAAAGACCACCGCAATGCAGGCGGGGCTACCTGGGGCATGCTCATTCCCTTATATCTGCCGCTGCATCAAACCTTCTTTAAGAATAAGAGAAAGCCCCGTTAAAAAACGGAGCTTTTAGTCAAACGACAATACATTACATAGTGCTTTGTATGTAATTCACAGCATCACCTACTGTGGCGATTTTTTCAGCGTCATCGTCCGAAATTTCCATATCAAACTCGTCTTCGAATTCCATGACTAGTTCAACTACATCTAGGGAATCGGCACCAAGATCTTCTTTGAAAGAAGCTTCAAGTTTAACCTCTGATTCTTCTACGTTCAAACGATCTACAACGATTTTCGTTACTCTTTCTAATACATCTGCCAATGTGTTCACCTCCCCTCAAAACATTATAAATTAATTTCGGAAAAAATCAAAGAAAACTTACATGACCATGCCGCCATCTACATGAAGAGTTTGTCCAGTCATATATTTGCTTGCCTCAGAAGCGAGGAAAGACGCCACTGCAGCGATATCTTTTGGGTCACCGAACCTTGCAAGCGGAATTTGGTCCAACATGGCTTTTTGGACATCTTCAGGCAATTCCCCAGTCATATCCGTCGAGATGAAACCAGGAGCAATCGCATTTACCGTTATCCCTCTTGAAGCAAGTTCCTTTGCCGTAGTTTTGGTCAGTCCGATCACACCAGCCTTGGCCGCAACATAATTTGCCTGACCTGCATTTCCGCTGACGCCGACGATCGATGCCATATTGATGATCCTGCCGCTACGCTGCTTCATCATTTGTCTTGTGACCGCTTTTGTGCAAAGGAAAACTCCTTTAAGATTCGTATTGATCACTGAATCCCATTCCTCTTCTTTCATTCGCATCAATAGGTTATCTCGTGTGATACCGGCATTATTAACCAAAATATCCACTCTGCCAAACTGTTCGATGACCTCTTTGATCATGCTTGTCACCGAGTCACTATTTGCAACATCGCACTGGATGGCAAATGCTTTACGGCCCAATGCCTTGATTTCTTCCACCACTTCATTCGCTTTCGTTTCACTGCCAGAATAGTTGATGGCAACGTCTGCTCCTTGACGGGCAAGTTCTAATGCAACTTCCCTGCCAATACCTCTTGACGCCCCTGTTACAAGTGCTTTTTTACCTTCGAGGATCATGCTTTTGCCCCCTTCAATGTTTCAATTGTTTTAGTTAGTGTTTCTATATCGGAGACCGAGTGAATTTGAACGGAACGATCGATCTTCTTTATTAATCCACCCAATACTTTCCCTGGGCCTACCTCGATGAACGTATCCACTCCCAATTCAAGTAGGGTTTTCACACTGTCCTCCCAGAGGACCGGTGAATACAGCTGTTCGATTAATTTTTCTTTTATTTCAGCAGGTGCAGTAATGGGCTTAGCCGTTACGTTTGAAATGACAGGAATTTGTGCCTGTTTGAAGCTTACTTCATCAAGGACACCCTGTAACTTTTCTGCCGCTGGTTTCATCAATTCCGAATGGAACGGTCCACTCACTTCAAGAGGAAGAGCCCGTTTAGCCCCATTCTCCTTGGCTTTTGCACTTGCAAGTTTAACCCCTTCTGAAGTTCCAGAAATGACGATTTGGCCTGGACAATTAATATTGGCTAATTGAACGGATTCCCCTGTTGCTGTTATTTCAGAAGTCACTTCAGATAGAGCTTCACGGTCCATTCCCAGTATCGCAGCCATTGAACCTTGACCATTCGGTACCGCAGCTTCCATGAATTCACCGCGCTTACGCACAGTATAAACGGCATCTTCAAAAGAAATTGCACCTGATGCCACTAAAGCCGTATATTCACCTAAACTATGCCCTGCTGTATAATCAGGTTTGATTCCCGCTTCTTCTAACTCCTTGACAAAGGCATAGCTCGTGGTCAATAAAGCTGGCTGTGCATTATAGGTTACCGTTAATTCTTGTTGTGTGCCATTAAAGATCAGTTCGGAAAGTTGAAAATCAAGTTTTTCATCGGCTTTTCGAAAAATATGCTGAGCACGCTCGTTTTCCTGAAATAAGCCATGACCCATTCCTATTGACTGTGAACCTTGTCCTGGAAAGACAAAAGCAATTTTACCCATCTGTTACTCCCCTGCCTCTTTGATTTATTTTTGTTTTTCTATTGTCTTTGCAATGGTCGATATGACGTCATTCCCCACCATATCGCGAGTCTGGCGTATCGCATTATAGACCGCGTTCGCATCTGAAGAACCATGCGCCTTTATGACAGGGGCCTTCAAACCGAATAGGCCAGCACCGCCATACTCCGAATAATCCATTTTAATTTTAATGCCCTTTAGTTCCGGTTTGACCATTGCTGCAGCCATCTTACTCTTGAAGTTGCTCATCAAGGCCGTTTTCACCATTTTAAATACACCCATAGCCGTACCTTCAAGTGTCTTCAACACCATATTTCCCGTGAAGCCGTCCGTAACGACAACATCTGCCGGTCCATTTAGAAGGTCCCTGGCCTCTACATTACCTATAAAGGATATCTCCGATGATTGCTGTAGCAATGTAAAAGCCTGCTTAGTCAGTTCATTCCCCTTTTTTTCTTCTGTTCCGATATTCAGGAGTCCGACCCGCGGCTTTTCAATTCCCCGCACTTTTTGAGCATAAACAGATCCCATTATGGCGAATTGCAGCAGATGCTCCGGCTTCGCATCAGAGTTCGCACCTACATCCAGAAATACGAAACCTTTACCATCGATTGTCGGAAGGGTTGGAGCCAATGCGGGACGTTCAATGCCTTCTATCCTTCCAACAACAAACAAGCCTGCAGCCATTAGCGCACCAGTATTGCCGGAAGAAATGCATGCATCTGCTTCTCCATCAGCCACTTGTTGTGCAGCTAGTACCATCGAGGCACTTTTCTTGCGGCGAACCGCACGAACCGGTTCATCGGTACTTAATATTTTTTCATCAGTATGTACAACCTTTATTCGGCCATGTTTCGTTAAGTATTGATTTATCTCCGCTTCATTGCCCACCAAGGTAATTTCCACATCGGAAAAAGCCTCAACAGCTTTCATCGCTCCTAAAACCTGTGCCTTGGGAGCATTATCGCCACCCATTGCATCTATCGTTATCTTCATTTTCTTTCATCCTTTACTAGAAAGTTAAGAGCGATACATTTCGAACTCGCCTTTAAAAACCAGTTCATTACCAACGTAGCTTCTGACTTCCACCACGGAACGATCGTTGGTGTGGTCCACGTTTTTAACCTTCGCTTTAGCTACCACTCTTTCATTTTCCTTTACAGAACGAGTAAATAAAATGGATGCTTTTGCAGTTAATGCCAGTTCGTCATTAATGACCGCTACAGCCAATGAATTCGCTTGGGCAAAAAGATGATGTCCCCTTGCAATTCCATTCCGCTTAAAGACATGCTCTTTATTTATATCCAAAATCGAAATAGCATTGTCATCTAAATTAAGATCAATTACTTCCCCGATGATTTCATCCAAAGGCAAAGCCCTAATTTCGTCACTGAATTTCTTCTCAGCCACGCTTTTAATACGTTCACGCAGTTCCGGTATCGATAATTCAAGACGATCAAGCCTAATAGTCTGGACGCTCACCGAATATTTTTCAGCCAGCTCCTCATCCGTTACAAAAGGATTCTGTTTAATCGTTTCGATTAATAATTGCTGGCGTTCCTTCTTACTTCTTCGCATCTGAAGGTCACCATCCGTAGTATTATGACTAGGTACTAATAGTAGTATATATATTTTAAAAACAGATTGCAAGATATTGAAGAAATTCTCGCAATCTGCTAATGGATTTTCATTCAGATCAGTCCAGCTTTTCTCCCGTAAATACGCCCGTACCCTCTAAATAGTTCCGTAGCGGTGCATACTCCGGGGAATGCCAAAAGCTTTGTGAGGCTATCAATTTTGAAGCATCCATCCTTGCCACTTCCAAGGTCCTGTAATCATGGACCATGTCGGCTACTTTGAACTCAGGAAGGCCGCTTTGTTTTTTACCGAAGAAATCACCAGGGCCCCGAAGTTCCAAATCTTTCTCGGAAAGAGCAAAACCATCGTTTGTCTCGGTCATGATTTTCATCCGTTCTTTGCCGACTTCCGTTTTCGGGTCAGCCAGGAGGATGCAAAAGGACTGATCACTCCCCCTTCCGACTCTCCCCCGTAACTGATGCAACTGTGAAAGCCCAAAGCGCTCCGCATCATAAATGACCATTACCGTTGCATTAGGAACATTCACCCCAACTTCAACAACCGTTGTGGAGACAAGGATTTGTGCTTCATTGGCACTAAACTGCTGCATCACTTCGTCTTTTTCATCCGTAGGCAGACGTCCATGCATGAGCCCCACTTTATACATGTTCGTAAAGTATTGTGTAAGCATTGCATGAACATCAAGAACATTTTGTAATGAATCAAGTTTCTCCGACTCCTCAATCAAAGGACAGATGACGTAAGCCTGTCTCCCTCGCCTTAGTTCCTTTTCGACGAAAGTTAAAATCCGATCGAGCATTTGGTGTTTCGCCCAATAGGTTTCTATCGCTTTACGCCCTGCCGGCATTTCGTCTATCGTTGAGACGTCCATTTCCCCAAACACTGTAATTGCCAGCGTTCGGGGAATCGGTGTTGCCGTCATGAATAGAACATCTGGATTTGCACCTTTTTCACGAAGGATCCGGCGCTGCTCCACTCCGAAACGATGTTGTTCATCCGTTATGACAAGACCAAGGTTCCGAAAATTCACTTCATCCTGTATCAATGCATGTGTTCCTATCAAAAGATCAAGCTCCCCGGACTCTAGCAATTGCAATAGTTCCTTGCGCTTTTTGCCTTTTACCGAACCAGTCAACAATGCGACCTTTACTCCACTTGGTTCCAACATGGCCCTAAGGGATTGTGTATGTTGCTCAGCCAAGATTTCTGTCGGGACCATAAGTGCACCTTGAAAACCTGCTGTAATCGTCGCCTTCAAGCATATGGCGGCAACCACCGTTTTTCCTGAACCGACATCCCCTTGAAGTAGGCGATTCATCCGATAGGGAGATTTCATGTCGTTCAATATTTCTTCGACGACCCTTTGCTGAGCGTTCGTCAATGGAAAGGGGAGAGTCTCAACGAAGGCCGCCACTTGCCCCACATCAAACTCCTGACCAATCCCTTTTGACTGTTCTCGCTGCACTTTACGAAGCGCCTGCATTTTAAGTTGAAACAATAAAAATTCTTCATATACAAAACGGCGTCGAGCCTTTTTTACATCATTAGCCGAAAGAGGGAAATGCATGGTACGAAGAGCATCGTTACGCGGCATCAGTTTGTATGTCGCCAACAATTGCGGGGGCAGATTTTCTTCTATCATTGCTCCGTACTGAGAAAATGCATTGGAGATAAAGCGGCGTAGCCCTTTAACAGTAATGCTGCCCTTTACTGAATACACAGGTTCGAACTCTTTCTCCCTGCTATGATCACCAACGTGGCATTCCGAGCCTGTAATGGTTTGGCGATGACGATCCCATTTCCCAGTTACAGTAACAGTTTCGCCTATTGCAAGCTTGGGCTTCAGATATGGCTGATTAAAAAAAATGACATTTATTAAATATCTCCCAGTCAATAATTTAATCGTAAGTCTGGATTTTTTCTTCCCAAAGTATCCTAACGTGGGCACCGTATGAACCTTTCCTTCTACAGTAACCCTCTCATCATGCTCGACCGTTTCTAAATCCCTCAATCGATAATCTTCATAGCGATATGGAAGGTGCTCAAGGAGATCCGCGACGGTATGGATCTCCATTTCCTCCAAAGCTGCCGCTGTTTCGCCCCCAATGCCTTTTACTGCTGTTATGGGTTCCTGTAAAGTGGAGTTCACTTCTTATTCAGCGGCAAGCCAAAGATTTTCGCTTCCAACTCCCGTCCAGTCGGTGTAGCCGCTAATCCTCCTTGTGCAGTTTCTCTAAGAGCCGATGGCATCGTTTGCCCAATTTTGTACATCGCATCAATCACTTCATCACACGGTATGCGGCTTGTGATACCCGCTAGCGCCATATCTGCGGCAACCATAGCATTGGCTGCCCCCATGGCATTCCGCTTCACACAAGGCACTTCCACAAGCCCAGCAACAGGATCACATACAAGACCTAGCATGTTCTTTAAGGTTATTGCCATCGCTTCTGCACTTTGTGCCGGTGTCCCTCCTGCCATTTCAACAATTGCTGCCGCTGCCATGCCCGAAGCAGAACCGACCTCCGCCTGACAGCCCCCTGCGGCTCCAGAAATCGAAGCATTATTCGCTACAATAAAACCAAATGCCCCTGCTGTAAAAAGGAACTCAATTTTCTGCTCCCGATTCGGTTTTAATTTATTTTGCAAAGCAAACAGGGTTCCAGGCACAACACCCGCAGATCCGGCAGTGGGCGTCGCACAAATCGTTCCCATCGCTGCGTTCACTTCGTTTGTTGCCACGGCTTTGCTGACCGCATCCAACAGCATCTCACCGGATAAGGAATTTCCGGATTTAATGTAATTCTGAAGAAGGACTGCATCCCCGCCCGTCAGCCCGGAAACGGATCGTACACCTTGGAGTCCCTTTTCAACTGCCTGTTCCATTACATCCAGATTGATTNACTTCGTTTGTTGCCACGGCTTTGCTGACCGCATCCAACAGCATCTCACCGGATAAGGAATTTCCGGATTTAATGTAATTCTGAAGAAGGACTGCATCCCCGCCCGTCAGCCCGGAAACGGATCGTACACCTTGGAGTCCCTTTTCAACTGCCTGTTCCATTACATCCAGATTGACTCCCATCTGGTGGATGATTTGTTCACGGCTTTTTCCCGTTACTTCTATTTCTTGTTCTATCATCAGTGTAGATATTTTTTTCTGCTTTGAATCAGCCAATTCTACTAATTCCGCTACATTTCGAAACATGATACCTTCTCCTTCCTAAGTGGAAACGATTGCCCTATCAATCAACAATCCTCGCTACTTGAGTGATATTGGGGAGCGCTGTTATTTCGTTGATGACCTGATCCTCCAAGTTATGATCCACTTCAATGGTCATCAAGGCCATCTTCCCTTTCTCTTTACGGGAGACTTCCATCTGTCCAATATTGATTTGATGCTTGGCTAAAATGTTTGAAACATTGGCAATGGCACCAAATCGATCATCATGAACGACGAGTATGGCAGGATTGTGGCCGGATAGCCTCAATTTAAACCCATTCAGTTCGACAATTTCAATTTTCCCCCCGCCAATCGATATACCGACAAGTTCCAGTTCGCCATCATCATCCCCCACCGTTATTTTTGCTGTATTGGGGTGTTCCGGCACGGCTTCTTCTTCACGAAAAGTGATTTTCATTTTCTTTTTCCGGGCTATTTCCAGCGATTCTTTGATTCTCTCATCAAATGTATCAAAATCAAGTAAGCCTCCTACAATGGCTACATCCGTTCCATGGCCTTTATAGGTTTTAGCAAACGATCCGTAAAAAGAAATATGGGCCCATTTAGGTTCCCGGTCGAATAAATGCCTGGCAACCCTACCGATTCTTGCAGCCCCTGCTGTATGGGAACTAGAGGGACCAATCATAACAGGACCAATTATATCGAACACACTTCTATATTTCATGAATCGCTCCTCCTTTTTTAGAACTGAACCCAAGGGAAACACTGGGAGTTAGTTTAATAATAACGCCAAATTTATTGTAATTCCATTCATGCTGTTCGTAATCCTTCATTTCACAAAAATAAAACTGCATAGCCTAATGACTTATGCAGTTTATTGCCTTTTATTTTTTTCAGGTCCTTCAAACAAAGAGTCGATGAAGTCTCACTTATCTTATGATACTCTTTTTATTCAATTGAAAAAATGAAAGAATATAAAGGTTGTTTCCCATTATGGACTTCAACTTCAACGTCTTCGAAATTCTCATTACAAAACGCAACAAGACCTTCGACATCTTCTGCCGTTGCATCCTCTCCATATAAAATGGTAAGGATTTCGGAATCTTCGTCAATCATATCGGAGAGAAGGTCTTTTGCCGCTTGAGTCATGTCTTTATCCTTGACTTTGATGGTTCCTTCAGCGATTCCCATGAAGTCACCGGTCTCAATTGCAAGGCCGTCAATGCTGGTATCCCTCACAGCATAAGTAATCTGGCCCGTTTTCACATGCGAAAGAGCTTCAATCATCGCTTTTTTATTCTCTTCAGCATCTAGTGAAGGGTTGAAAGCCAACAATGCTGCCATTCCCTGTGGTACCGTTTTCGTTGGTATAACAGTCACATGATCACCAAGTACATCTGCAGCTTGATTGGCCGCCATGATGATATTTTTATTGTTAGGCAAGATGATGACATGATCTGCATATGCCTCTTCAACCGCTTTAACAATATCTTCTGTGCTAGGATTCATCGTTTGCCCGCCTTCGATGACGGACTTAGCGCCGATGCTTTTGAATAACTCGCTTATGCCAGCACCCATAGCTACGGACACTACACCGTACTTCTCTTTGGTTGACGGTTTCGTTTGAAGTGATGTATTCGATTCACCTACTATCGCAGTATGCTGTTCACGCATATTATCGATTTTCAGTTTGATTAAACTACCGTATTGCTGTCCATAATTCAGGCACGTGCCAGGCTGTTCAGAGTGAATATGTACTTTGACAACTTCATCATCAGAGATGACTAATAGGGAATCTCCGAATTCACTTAAATCATTTCGGAATTTTTCTTCATCAAACGATTTATTGGCAAGTTTTTCACTTTCCAATCGGACCATGAATTCCGTGCAGTAACCATACAAGATATCTTCCGTATTCATATGCCCTTGTACGTTCATATGGTGTTCGGCATTGATCATGTCATCCATGCTTGGGCCATTAGCAGAACGGACTGGAAGGGCCTCACCTTTCAGCACAGCAAGGAAGCCTTCATATACAAACACTAACCCTTGCCCGCCGCTGTCTACGACTCCCACTTCTTTTAGGACCGGAAGAAGATCCGGTGTACGTTTTAATGAAGCATTGGCCTCCGTAACGATTTCTTCCATTACCTGAATAAGGTCTTGGTGGTTTGCTGCTGATGAAACCGCTTGCTTTGCTGCATCTTTTGCAACCGTTAAGATGGTTCCTTCAACAGGTTTCATTACTGCCTTATAAGCTGTCTGAACCCCAGCTTCAAAAGCTTGGGCGAATTCTTCACTATTGATTTCCGATTTATGTTCAATCGCTTTAGCAAAACCGCGAAAAAGTTGAGAAAGGATAACACCTGAATTCCCGCGAGCGCCCATTAACAGTCCTCTTGAAAGAGATGTACCCACTTTCCCAATATGTTCCTGGACGTTATTTTGCACTTCCTTCGCTCCGGAAGTCATCGATAAATTCATATTCGTCCCAGTATCTCCATCTGGAACAGGGAAAACATTCAACGCATCAACCATTTGGGCGTTAGCCGCTAAATGGTTGGAACCTTGAATGATCATTTCGGCAAAGCGCTTTCCGTTTAAACTTGTAATTGACACAAAACTTTCCTCCTATTACTTAAGGGTTCGTCACACGAACACCCTGTACAAAAATGTTAACGGAATCAACAGCCAATCCTACAGTTTTGTTCAAAGTGTATTTTACCTTTGATTGCACATTATGAGCAACTTCCGAGATTTTCGTTCCATAACTTACGATAATAAACATATCGATATGAACTTCTTCCTCTTCTTGACGGACTATTACACCCTTAGTAAAGTTTTCTTTTCTTAAAATTTCGGCAATGCCGTCTTTAAATTGTTTTTTGGAAGCCATTCCTATAATTCCGTAGCAATCCACAGCTGCGCCGCCTGCTACAGTAGCGATAACATCATTAGAGATATCAATTTGTCCATATTTCGTTTGTAATTCGATAGACATTTTCTTTTCCCTCCCAAAAAATCAAGTCAACTATAGACATTTTACTATAATGTCAATGGTTTTAAAAGTAAATGTCGTACGGCACTTTATATAATTCAATTTTAAAGTATGTATGTCAAGGTATTTTTCTTGAAAGTAATTAACTGAAGTATTGCATTCTAACGGTAGGTATGATAAATTATTAAAGTATTTTACAAAGACTTAAGACGACTGCGAAAAACTTAAGCTTGTTGTAGTTAGGAGGGAATTTAACATGGCACGTAAATGTGTAATCACTGGAAGAAGAACTCGTTCTGGTAACAGCCGCTCTCACGCAATGAACGCTAGCAAGCGTACATGGGGCGCTAACCTTCAAAAAGTACGTATTTTAGTTGACGGTAAACCTAAACGTGTATACGTTTCTGCAAGAGCTCTTAAATCGGGCAAAGTAGAACGCGTATAATGTTACGGCATCCTCTTAGGATGCCTTTTTACTTGTATTGGCCGGCATTTTAATGGGGATGGTTTTATTTTCGATGATCAGGTCTAGTCTGCATCAAGAAAAGAAGTCATCACCCATTAATAGATGGCCAACCCCTTTCATCATCCCCCAGAAATCCCGAAGAATAACACCTCCCTGAATTTGAGAGGTGTCATGGAGATAAGTATCAGCCTTTTTTAAACGCTCCGAGCATAGCCCTTACCAAACTGCCCAGAACTTTTGGCAATTTAATCGTATAAAATTTCATCATGCCCCTCCTCTTTGCATCCCACATTAAAAGATGAAGTGGAATTTTTCTATTACAACATAAGCTTTTAAGCGGATATAGGATGATTGAAAATTATATCCGAATCTGCTCTAAGCATGAATTTTAATCACTGCTTCTTATCACCATTAATATGCCTTTCTCAAATGAAACATTCCCAGATTCGGAAATTAGTTCATTGCTGATGCAAAGCGTCGAACCCATTTCCAGGCTTGCATCACTCAGTGGGTATTTGAAGCCTGATAGTGTAATGCCGCTGACTTCCGCCGTTACTGGGAGCAATGACATGTATTTCTTATCTTTCAAAGCAGCGACCTCATATGAGCCCGCTGTTTTCACTGTGAATATATTTTGCTGATCGACTATGTATATATCAATGTCTTCATGAAAAGGGAGGACACTTTCTTTTTGGAGCAGCTGGATATTACCAAGAAAATGATCCATTCTTCCCCCTGTAGCGCCCAGAATGTGAATTTCACTTGGTTTTTGCCCTAGAGCCCATTTAAATGCAATTTCTAAATCCGTTTCATCCTTTTCTGAAGAATATAGATTGATTTGTTCCAGTGTTTGCTCAATCTTCTTATATTCATCTTCCGAAACTGAATCAAAATCCCCAAAACCGTACTTAGGTTCGATACCTTTTTCAAGCAAGGCCCAGACTCCCCTGTCAACCCCGACCCAAAGATCAGTCATCTCCTTATACCACGTCAGATCCGGCCAAAAACATTCCGGACCTCCAGCCATTATACTAATAATCATCGAAATCATCCTTTTCTATGTATATTCATATCCAAGATGCCTTTGTTTAATTGATAAAAAAAGCCGATCACTATCATATGAATATGATAGTGTCGGCTTATATCACTTTCCCCGAATCTTTTGAATCGCTGCGTGTCGATCTTCTTGATTATAGATTGCCGATCCGGCCACCAGGACTGTCGCCCCTTGTTCAATACATAGTTTAGCCGTTTCTTCGTTTACTCCACCATCAATCTCTATTTCCAGATTTTGATTATACATTTCTGCCATCGCCTTCACCTCGGCAATTTTGGGCAGTACGGATGTAATGAACTTTTGCCCGCCAAAACCCGGGTTAACTGTCATCAACAATACCATATCAATATCTTCAATTATAGGTTGGATCAAGGAAGCTGGTGTGGCTGGATTAAGCACCACTCCTGCCTTTACACCAAAAGATTTAATCAATTGGATCGTCCGATGCAAATGGGTGCATGCCTCTAAATGCACAGTTATATAATCGGCTCCTGCTTTCGCAAATGCCTCGATATAACGATCAGGTTGTGCAATCATTAAGTGAACATCAAGCGGAAGTTTCGTCACCGGTCGGATAGCATGGACGATTAACGGACCTATCGTAATATTCGGCACGAAATGTCCATCCATGACATCTATATGGATTAAATCCGCTCCGCCCCTTTCTACATCTAGAATTTCTTCCCCCAATTTTGCAAAGTTAGCTGATAAAATGGATGGTGCGATTTTAACCATTTTAATACCTCGGCTTTCTATCTCTGATTTCCTCTAAGAATTGCATATAATGCTCATATCGATAAAGTGGAATTTCCCCGGAATCCACCGCTCCCTTCACAGCGCACTTCGGTTCTTTATCATGCAGACAAGCCCGAAATTTACAGTCCTCCCCATGCTTATGCATTTCCGGGAAGCAATAGGATAACCGTTCAGCTTCCATTTCCATGAATTCAAGTGAACTGAAACCTGGTGTATCCGCGACAAGCCCAGAGCCAATGTGAATCAATTCAACATGGCGGGTGGTATGCTTCCCACGTCCTAGGTGTGACGAAATATCATCCGTCTTTAAAGCCAATTCAGGATTGATTGCATTCAGCAAAGAAGATTTCCCAACACCGGACTGACCGGCAAATACACTCGTTTTTCCTTCTAAATACGGTACTAGTACTTCAATGCCTCCAGCGGTAACTGAAGATGTCTCCAGTACAGTATAGCCAAGTTTCTGGTAGTCCTTGATATACTGAGACAATTTCTGCTGGTTTTCAGAAGTAACCAAATCAAGTTTGGTCACAACGATAATGGGCTCGATCTCGTTATCTTCAATTAGTACGAGAAATCGATCAAGCAAAGCTGGACTGAAATCAGGTTCTACTGCCGAAAAGACTAGGATGGCTTGGTCTACATTTGATATTTGCGGTCGGATCAATTCATTCTTTCGCGGTTTTATTTCGGTAACGGTCCCATCCGTTTTATTTTCCGCTTGAAAAACAACATAATCACCTACAAGTGGAGTTACCTTATTTTTCCTGAATACTCCCCGTCCCCGGCATTGATAGACCTCTTCTCCATCAAGGACATAATAAAATCCACTTAATGCTTTGATAATTTTTCCTTCGGGCATAACCACACTCCTAATTATTAAATTTATTCTGGATAAGAGACGGCCTGGTCGATGATGACCTGATTATCCCGCATGACTTTATATCCTGCTTTCTTATCCGGGGAAACCGTTAATTCGATCGTTCGCTTGGCATTTTCCACGATAAAGAATGTTTCTTTAGGCTCCGTCATGCTATTGTTGATATCCTCAATGAAAATTTGTATCTTTTGGGCTTTGCCCGGCTCAACCGGATCATACTCGATTTTGATTTCCTCCGTTACCTTCTTAGGAGGAATCTCTTCTTTCCCTTTTGAAAGGACCACTTTCACCGTACTGCCCCTTTCCACCTTCGTACCCGGTTCTGGTGACTGGGAAATGACAAGCCCCTCTGCAACGGAATCATCATAGACTTCTTTTTCCACATCGACCTTTATTCCACTATCACTGGAATAATCATTAAGGCCAGTTTCATTGAACCCTGTTAAGTTCTTCAAGCTCAATAAATCTTCCCCTTTACTGACCGTTAACTCAAGCTCCGTTTCCGATGGTACGATATCAGTGGCACCCGAAGGCCTTTGTTCTATGATTGTACCGGGAGCACTGTCATCATATTTTTCGGTCACGATTATGTTTTTGAATCCCATTTTATCAAGCAATGATTTAATATCTGAGTAATCTCGGCCTTCATAGCTGGACAATGAAATCGTTTCTTTACCAATGCTTTGGTAAATATCGACTTCTGCGCCTGCCTTGACAGTCTTACCTGCCTTAGGGTTGGTTTTGATCACAAGGTCCGCATCAACCTCTTCATCTTCAATCTCAATCGTATCTCCGATGACCAAATCCAATTTAAGCAATTCAGTAATGGCATCATCCAATTCTTTCCCTTTAAGGTCAGGGATTGTCACTTCCTTCGAACCAAAGAGGGAAGGTAAAACAGTGACAGATAAAACAGCAAGTAGGGCAAGTACTAAAAAGGTGGTCACCAAAATGGCAGGCATTTTCTTTCGTTTTTTATCTTTTTGTTCTGACTTCGTTTTTTGTTTTTTCTGTTTCTTCTGTTTCTTTTGTTTCTTCGATTTACTCTCTGCTTCTGATCCACTTTCCCCATCATCCGCATAGACTAAAGTATTTTTTTCCGGACCTCTAATGATAGTCTCATCTATGCTTGAAAGCTGATCGTCCGTAATGACAGGGATGGCTTTGGTCGCATCATGATCTTCAGGAATCGTAAAAGGCAGTTCATTTGAACGTTCAGGATTAAGTGACGTCCGAATGTCATCTTCCATTGAGTCTACGCTCTCATAGCGGTAATATGAATCTTTGGCTGTCGCTTTCAAGATAATATTTTCCACACTCTGAGGTATTTCAGAGTTCCAGCGTTTTGGCGAAGGAGTTTCCGATTGTAAATGTTTAAGAGCTATCGAAACGGCAGATTCACCCGAAAAAGGCAATCTCCCCGTCAGTAATTCAAACATGACGATGCCAAGTGAATAAATGTCCGACTTTTTATTGGCCATTCCGCCTCTAGCCTGTTCTGGAGATAAATAATGAACAGAGCCTAAGACTGCGTTAGTCTGAGTTATATTTGTTGCACTCAGGGCCAATGCAATTCCAAAGTCCGTAATCTTGACGGTTCCTTCTTTATCAATCAAAATGTTCTGTGGCTTGATGTCACGATGGATGATCCCATTATGATGGGCATGAGAAATAGCTGCCGTGATTTGCTTCATGATATCCAAGGCTTTATCAACTGGAATGGGATAATATTTTTGTATGTATTGCTTAAGTGTAAAACCGTCCACGTATTCCATTACAATATAATAGATGGACTCTTCTTCACCGACATCATAAATGCTTACGATATTGGGATGGGCCAAACTGGTTGCCGATTGGGCTTCCCGATTGAAGCGCTTGATGAACTCTTCGTCGTTATTAAAATCCATGCGAAGGATTTTCAATGCAACATCCCTATCTAAAATCATATCCCTTGCAAGGTAAACATTCGCCATACCGCCGCCACCGACCATCTCGATCAGTTTATAACGGCCGTTGATTCTTCTACCAATCAACATTCAATTCACCTGCTTTCACTTTCTTCAGTAAATTGAACAAGCACAAGAGTGATATTATCTTCCCCACCGTAGTGATTGGCCATATCTATTAATGAATTCGCCTTTTCTTCAAGTGGCTGCCCATTGGTTATCGTATCTTCAAGTTCCTGTTCACTCACTTTATTCGTCAAACCATCCGAACAAAGCAATAGTAAATCATTTTCCTCAAAGATGACCGTCGTAATGTCCATTTCCACTTGCAATTCTGTCCCCAAGGCTCGTAATAAAACATTTTTTCGTGGATGGTTCTCGGCATCTTCCTTCGAAATCTGCCCAGAACGGACCAGTTCATTAACAAGTGAATGATCTTCCGTGACCTGCTTAAAACCGCTCTCATTATACAAATAACATCGGCTGTCCCCGATGTTGGCAATGGTAGCAAACTTGTCGGTGCAAATGGCTGCAACAATCGTTGTCCCCATACCCTTACATTCCGTATTTGCTTCGGCATGTTCAAAAAGCAACTGATTGACCAAGACGATTTGCTGTTTCAGCCAATCCTCAGCATCATTTGCCGTTTCGATCCCGCTTGATACTTCCCAGCCTTTTTTCAAAAGGTCTATCGTCATTGCACTCGCTACATCCCCGGCACGGTGGCCGCCCATGCCATCTGCAACGATGGCAAGGCGAACGCCTTCCGAGTTCTTAAAAATTCCGCCATTATCTTCATTATGCTGGCGGACTTTTCCACGGTCTGTTTTAAATATTGCCCTCATAGGGTCACCTCGTCTCTTCTTTGCGCTCCTTGGCCCGAAGCTGGCCGCAGGCTGCGTCAATATCACTGCCTTGTTCCCTTCGGATCGTTACATTAATGCCGCGCTTCTTCAATGTTTTTTCAAACTCAAAAATTTGGTCCCGAGGTGTACGTACATAGTTGCGTTCCGGTACATAGTTAACCGGAATTAAATTGACATGGCATTTTATCCCGCTTATTAAATCTGCCAATTCTTCGGCGTGTTCCACTGTATCATTTTCGCCACCGAATAGACCATATTCAAAACTTACACGGCGCCCTGTTTTTTCTGTATAGTATTTGATGGCTTCAATCAAGTCCGGAAGTTTGTAGGCCTTGTTGATCGGCATCAATTTACTTCTCAATTCCGTGTTCGGTGCATGCAGGGAAACAGCAAAGTTGATTTGCATGCTTTCTTCGGCAAATTTGTAGATTTTTGGAATGATTCCACTTGTGGAAACGGTAATATGACGTGCCCCGATGTTCAAGCCCTTTTCATGATTTATATTCTTCAAGAATGACATCATATTATCGTAGTTATCGAACGGTTCACCGATTCCCATGATTACGACAGAACTAACACGTTCTTCCACTTCGTCAAGTGCTTGCTGAACTTTTACGACTTGGGCAACAATTTCTCCCGATTCAAGATTTCTCTTCAAACCGCCAAGTGTCGAGGCACAGAATGTACAGCCAATTCTACACCCTACCTGTGTTGTCACGCAAATGGAGTTTCCATATTCATGGCGCATCAGCACCGTTTCAATCGAGTATCCATCATGAAGTTCAAATAAAAACTTCATCGTTCCGTCATTGGACGTTTGCTGAATCAAAGTTTTCAATGTAGTGAAGGTGAATTGTGATTCCAGCTTATCTCGTAAAGATTTCGAAAGGTTGGACATATCTTCAAAACTGGAGACACGCTTTTTATAAAGCCAGTCATAAACTTGATCGGCCCGGAATGCCTTCTCGTCATTTTGAATAAGCCATTCTTTAATTTGGTGAAGCTCTAATGAGTAGATCGATGGTTTTTCTGGTGTTGTGTCTTTTTTTACTCTAGATGATTTTGTGATTTCTGCCATTACAGCACCTTCTTTCTAAAACTCGCAATAAAGAATCCGTCACTGCTAAAATATTGCGGAAAAACTTGCAGTGTATGACCCTCGATAAATGGCTGAACGCTTTCAGGCATTCTTGCAGACAGGGTCGCATCGCTTTCAAAATCCGGATGGCTTTCCAAAAATGCTGCAGCGACTTTGTCATTTTCTTCTTTATCCACCGTACAGGTACTATATACTAACCGTCCGCCTTGCTTTACGAGCGGGGCGGCAGCTTCCAATAATTGTTTTTGTATACTTGAGAGTTTCATTATATCATCTTTTGTTTTTGTATACTTTACATCAGGCTTCCGGCGCATGACTCCCAACCCTGAACATGGTGCGTCGATCAGGACCCTGTCAAACCCTTCCTTATTAAAGTGTTCTCGCACTTTTCTGCTATCAAGGGCCATTGTCTTAATATTATTTCTGAGTTTCAGGCGCTCCGCCTGCTCTTTGATGAGTTTGACCTTATGCTCATGAAGGTCAAGAGCATATACTTGACCAGTGGTCAAGCCTTCTGCGATATGTGTCGTTTTCCCTCCAGGTGCAGCACAGCAATCGAGTACAGCATCATTTTCATTTGCACCCAATGCATGGGCTACAAGCATTGAACTTTCGTCCTGAATCGATAAATACCCCAATTTATAGCTTTCTGAATGAGCAAGATTACCTTTATAGCTGACGATGGCTTCGGGAACGACTTCACTTGCTTCAACATCATATCCTTCTTCCGTTAAAATGCTGATTAGTTCGCTGCGTGAAGTCTTCTTTAAATTAGCCCGTCCCGTCTGTAATGGTGCAGTCAAGTTGATTTCACACATTTCCTTGGTTTTTTCATAACCAAATTGCTCTACCCAACGCTTGACCAACCAAATTGGATGACTTACTTCGACTGAAAGCCGTTCCAGATCATCTTTGATATCATCAAAAGATGGAACCCCATTTCTTTGAATATTACGAAGCACGCCATTGACCATTGAAGAAGTCCCTTTATGTCCGCGCTTTTTTGAAATTTCGACAGCTTCAAAAATGATCGCATGATCTGGCACTTTATCCAAATAGACCATTTGGTAAACGGAAAGCCTAAGTAAATTGATGACCCAGCTTTGCGTTTTTTTAGGTTGTTTAATAAACGGGTTCAAATAGTAATCCAAAGTCATCTTCCGCTGTATGGTACCGTAGCTTATCTCTGTAAGCAAACCGCTGTCCACACCGGATAACTGATGCTTTTTAATCAAGTTGTTCAGTAATAGGTTACTGTAGGATTGGTTTTTCTCCACAGATTCCAAAATATCGAGAGCGATTTCACGTACTCCCTTTTTAGTTTGCTTCATTCTGTTCTCCTAACTTCATGCCTGCTTTAATGAACGACCCGGCTCCGCGCAAGTAATCTTTGGCCGGCATTTTTTTCTTTCCTGAAGGCTGCAATTCAGTAACTAGTATTGCCGTCTCGTTGCCTGTCGAGACGATGAAACCATCATTTCGTACTTCAATGACAGTGCCTGGCACGGCACGATTGCCCTCTTCACGTTTCTTTGCCTGCCAAATTTTTAAAGTGGATCCGTCTAAGGTTGTATAGGCAACAGGCCAAGGATTCAGGCCACGCACTTGGTTATAGATTACTTCCCCTGATTTCGACCAGTCAATTTTTTCCTCCGACCGTTTAATGTTAGGCGCAAAAGTCGCTTTATTCTCATCTTGCTTGATCGCCTGTAAACCCCCATTTAAAATTTTTGGCAGAGTCTCTGCAAGTAAATCTGACCCTATCTTGCTTAATTTATCATGCAGTGTGCCGACATTGTCTTCTTCCCCTATGGCAACTTCCGCCTGAGTCAATATATCCCCGGCATCCAATTTCTCCGCCATATACATGATGGTGATCCCAGTCTTATCTTTCCCCTGCAAAATGGAATAATGGATGGGCGCCCCTCCACGTAGTTCAGGAAGCAGGGAGGCGTGTACATTAATACATCCGTACTTAGGAGCATCCAACAATTCATTCGGAAGGATTTGTCCAAAAGCAGCCGTCACCACTAAGTCAGGATTCAATGCAATGATCTTTTCAAGTTCTTCTTGTTCACGGATTTTTTCTGGCTGATAAACAGGAATCCCCTGCTTTTCGGCTTCGACCTTAACTGGCGGCGGCGTTAGCACCTTTTTGCGGCCTACTGGACGATCGGGCTGTGTGACGACAGCAATCACGTCATACCCTTCATCGATGATTCTTTTCAATACCGGCACTGAAAAATCCGGTGTTCCCATAAAGATAATTTTTGTCATTCTTCTTCATACCTTTCTAACTCTTCTTCCGAAATATAACGAGAGACCTTACTCGTGAATAAAACCCCTTGAAGATGATCGATTTCGTGCTGAAGGGCCCTTGCGAGGAAATCTTCCGCTTCTAACTCGAAAAAAGATCCTTTACGGTCTTGTGCCCGCACTTTTACGCGGTATGGGCGAGTAACTTCACCATATAAACTTGGGAAGCTCAAGCATCCTTCAACACCAGTCTGTTCGCCTTCCATTTCCAGCACTTCTGGATTAATCAGTTCGATTACACCTGATCCTTCCTCTATTTCGACGACGGCCACTTGCTTTTTCACGCCAACCTGAGGTGCTGCAAGACCAACGCCATCCGCCTCCACCATCGTTTCGTACATGTTATTTAACATCTTTGCCAACTTTTTATCAAAACTTGTTATTTTATCGCATTTTTGTTGTAAAATTTTTTCAGGAAACATGACAATCGGTAAAATAGCCAAAATTAAAGGTACCCTCCTAGATATGAAAAACAGCACTTCATTATATAAAAACGCAAGCTTTAACAGCTCGCATAAACCATCCATTTCTTAATCAATTACATCATGATCTGTGGATTTAAATCTATTGAAATCTGCAGAAGATTTTGAGCCGTTTCTTTTTGATAATGCTCTAAAAGTGTACGTAAATGCTGATTAAGGTCCGGCTCTCGTTTGTATTTTATCAGACATTGATAACGATATCTATTGTTGATTCGGCTAATGGGCGAAGCAACAGGACCGAGAACGATAGAATCCCGATTCAATCGAGAACCTAAATAATTGGTTATTTTCTCAGTAACACTCACCGTCTTCATTAAGTCTTCATGAGAAACGGTTATAAGGACAACGTAATAATAGGGAGGATAATGACTTTGCCTCCGTAGATGCATCTCCCGTTCATAAAAAGCATCATAATCCTGCAAGGCAGAAAGCTCGATGCTATAGTGCTCAGGTGTATAGGTTTGGATGACCACTTCTCCCGGAAGCTGATGACGTCCCGCCCTTCCGCTGACCTGTGTCAGCAGCTGGAATGTCTTTTCCGAAGAACGGAAATCAGGCAGATGAAGCATAGTATCCGCTGAAAGGACTCCAACAAGCGTGATATTAGGAAAATCAAGGCCCTTGGCAATCATTTGGGTGCCTAGCAATATATCAGCCTTTCCTTCACCAAAGGCATTCAGCAAACGCTCATGTGAACCCTTTTTACTCGTTGTATCGACATCCATTCGTATCACCCGTGCATCAGGGAGAATTTTTGCAAGCTCTTCTTCAACCTTTTGGGTGCCTGTACCGAAGAACCTTATATGTTCACTTTCACATTCAGGGCAAACGGAAGGCATTCCCTCTTCAAACCCACAATAATGGCATTTCATTATATCATTAAAGCGATGATAGGTGAGTGAAATGTCACAATTAGGGCAATTGATGACCAATCCGCAGCTTCGACACATCACAAAGGAAGAATGTCCCCGTTTATTTAGCATCAATACTGTTTGCTCCCCTTTTTCAAGCCGGTCTTTGAGCTTGGTGAAGAGCAGTTCCGAAAACATGGAGCGATTTCCCGTCCTTAGTTCTTCCCTCATATCTACAATATCCACTGCTGGCAATGCATTTTTATTCATCCTTTGACTAAGGGTCAGTAATTTATAGACGTTTTTCTTGGCTCGCGCAAAAGATTCAAGTGTAGGAGTGGCGCTACCTAGAATTACCGGACACTGATAAGATTTCGCTCTTTCAATGGCAACATCCCTAGCATGATACCTTGGCGTTTCTTCTTGCTTATAGCTGGATTCATGCTCTTCATCAATGATGACCAGTCCCAGGTTTTCAAAAGGAGCAAACACGGCTGAACGCGCGCCCACCACAACTTTTACCTCTTTGCGGTGAATTTTCCGCCATTCATCATATTTTTCACCTACGGATAAACCGCTATGCATGACAGCGACCTGCTCTCCAAATCGTTCTTTAAACCTCTTCACCGTCTGTGGCGTCAAGGAGATCTCAGGTACCAGCATGATGGCTTCCTTCCCTTTTTCAATGACAGAGGCAATTGCCTGCAGATACACTTCCGTCTTCCCGCTCCCGGTCACACCATATAAAAGGAAGACATCATGTTCATCATGATTTATTTTCTCATGGATGGGCTTCAAGGCAGCTGCTTGCTCTTCTGTTAAAGTAAAGGGATTGGATTTTTTGAACACCCGATTTTCATAAGGATCACGGTATATTTCCTGATCCATTTCCGCCAAGGCCCCTTTTGACACTAGGGATTTGACGGTACTGCTTGATGTGTTGATCAATTCAAGCAATTCCTTTAACGGAACTGGCTCTTGATGTTCAATAAAGTATTGAAGGAGTTCCTGTTGTTTTTTTGCATGGCTGGAAATGGCTGATGCCATTTCTTTCAGTTCCTTAGAGGAAAGCAGGGATTTAATGACACGGACGGTCTTCTTATTAAGTCGGTTTTTCACATTATACACAAGCTCTAGATTGCCATTTTGTATTTCCTTTTGAAAAAGTGAGGCATTCTCCCCTTCAATCACTTCTTTCCAAGATAATGCATCATTCTTTCCGAAAAGACTTTGAATGAAGGGTGGGAGCTGATTCTTTTTATCTTCAATGACATTGATCACTTTTTCATACTTTGCTTTCATTGCTGCCGGAAGCATGGCCTGTAGGGCTGAAATTTTAAAACACATGGCCTCTTTGGTCAACCAGTCACCCAGCTGAAGCAATTCATCATTAAGGATGGGCTCCAAATCCATTGGTTCTTTTATATAT
Source organism: Peribacillus sp. YIM B13481 (assembly GCF_042787985.1). NCBI lineage: Bacteria > Bacillati > Bacillota > Bacilli > Caryophanales > Bacillaceae > Peribacillus > Peribacillus sp. YIM B13481. The sequence goes on along the minus strand of NZ_JBHZPE010000011.1, from coordinate 47,026 downwards.
CGTAATTTCGCAAAGTCGCTTTTAGCTTTTAATCCTGTGACGAACCCCTGCACCATTCTTGGACCGAATGGCACAATGACCCGCATTCCGGGCTTGATGACTAGGTTCCACTTTTCAGGTATACGGTAGTCAAATTCTCGATCCGTTTGTTTAGCAGGTACATCCACTATGACCGATGCAATATCCATAAGACATCATTCCTTTTGCATGCGAGATACTTCTGCCAGGATGCTTTTAGCTATATCCGCTTTACTCATTTTTGGAAGTTCTGTAGCACTTCCATTTTTATCGTAAATGGTCACTATGTTCGTATCCGTTCCAAATCCTGCCCCAGCGACGGTAACATTATTGGCAACGATCATGTCTGCATTCTTTTTCACTAATTTCCCTCTTGCGTATTCTTCAACATTGTTCGTTTCAGCCGCAAACCCTACCAAAATCTGATGGGTTTTATTTTCACCAAGTTCCTTAAGGATATCCTTAGTACGTTCAAATTCAATTACATTTTCACCTGGCTGCTTTTTCATCTTTTGAGCATGATAATTCTTCGGTTTATAGTCTGCCACCGCAGCCGTCATGATTACAACGTCACTGGAATCGAACTGACCGAAAACCGCTTCATACATATCTGCTGCCGATTCCACAGGAATTACTCTGGCCTTGGAAGGCGGCGTCAAGTTCACAGGGCCAGTGATCAATGTCACCTCAGCGCCCAATTCAATTGCCTGCTCAGCTAGGGCATATCCCATTTTTCCGCTGGAATGATTCGTCACGTAACGCACCGGATCGATTGCTTCACGAGTCGGCCCTGCCGTTATCAAATATTTCTTTCCTTTAAGAAGCTGAGGCTGTGATTTCCGTTCACCAAAATAATGAATGAGATGTGCCACGATCGTTTCCGGTTCCTCCAATCGTCCTTTTCCTACATAACCGCAAGCCAAATACCCTTCACCTGGTTCAATGAATTGATATCCGAACGTACGAAGTGTCTCCATGTTTTTCTGGACCGCCGGGTGGGCGTACATGTGCACGTTCATTGCCGGCGCCACCCAAACAGGTGCCACTGTTGCCAGAAGTGTGGTCGTGATCATATCATCCGCGATTCCATTGGCTATCTTGCCAATGACATTCGCTGTAGCTGGAGCTACTAGGATAATGTCAGCCCAATCAGCCAAGTCGATGTGGGCAATGACTGAAGAATCCTTCTCATCAAATGTATCTGTGTACACATCATTTCTCGAAAGTGCTTGAAAAGTAAGCGGCGTCACGAACTTTCGTGCCGATGCACTCATGATCACTTTAACATGCGCACCTTCTTGAGTTAATTTACTTGTCAGGGCAGCAGCCTTAAATACAGCAATCCCGCCGGTGACACAAAGAAGTACTTTTTTATCGATAAGCATGCAAATTTCCCCTAACTATACATTCTATTTTTATTAATTATGAACGATAACTGAAGATATTTCATTTGAATTGCGCAATAACTTATGGATTTCCTTAAACATTTCATATCTATGCCTGCTTCATCAATGGCATCGTTATCTTTGAGAAATCAAAACAAACAGGCCTGACACCTTGGCCGCAGGAAGGAAGCAACTTTCCAAATGTAACGCATCCTGTTTGCTTTAGGGTGTCAGGCCCGATGGGTCAAGCTTATTTGTTCTCTTAGTTTTCTTCGTAAGAATTATCGTAAGTCAATTTACCGGTATGAATTTCTTCTAGGGCACGACCTACGGATTTATGGGAAACCGGTTTGGTTATAAGGCAATTATCTTTAATTTGCATTTCCCTTGCACGTTTAGCTGCCACTGATACAAGCGAGTATTTAGAATCGATTTTAAGTAATAGCGAATCAATTGATGGATATAACATAGTTTATTCCGCCTCCAACATTTTTTTATATAAAACAGCAACTCTTGCCCGACGGCAATGCTCAGCAATTACAATTGCATTAATTCTGGCACATGCAGCATCCACATGATCATTTTCAACAACATAATCATAAAGATCCATAAGTTCTATTTCTTCCTTGGCCACTTTCATCCGTCCTTTTATCGCTTCCTCCGTCTCGGTTCCGCGAGTAACGATGCGGCTTTCGAGTTCGGTCAAGCTTGGAGGAGCAAGGAAAATGAAAAGTCCTTCAGGGAATTTCTCCCGGACCTGTTTAGCTCCTTGAACTTCAATTTCCAGAAATACATCTTTTCCGGAATCAATTGTTTCACGGACATAATCCACGGGCGTTCCATAATAATTCCCGACGAACTCTGCATATTCTAGCAATTTGCCTTCTGCGATCAATGCTTCGAATTCCTCGCGTTTTTTGAAGAAATAGTCCACTCCGTCAACTTCCCCATGGCGGGGCAGCCGTGTCGTCATCGAAATTGAATATTCAAATGCCGTTCCAGGCTGAGAAAAAATCGCCTTCCTTACTGTTCCTTTACCAACACCGGATGGACCGGATAAAACGATTAATAAACCTTTTTCTCTCATATTGTTTCAGTTACCCCTCTTCTACGCTGTCATCTCTATCTTGAAGCCGTGCGGCAACCGTTTCCGGTTGAACGGCAGATAAGATAACATGGTCGCTGTCTGTAATTATAACGGCCCTGGTTCTTCTACCATATGTAGCATCTATTAAGGATCCGCGGTCTCGGGCATCTTGGATAATCCTTTTAATCGGAGCAGACTCAGGACTCACGATGGATACGATCCGGTTTGCGGAAACGATATTGCCAAAGCCAATATTAATGAGCTTAATTGACATTTTTGTCCCCCATTCATATTTCTATTGTCACCTTGTTAGGTTCATCATAAACCGACTACTCGATATTTTGAACCTGTTCTTTTAATTTTTCAAGCAGACTTTTCATTTCCACCACATCTTTGGTAATGGCCGAATCATTTGCCTTTGATCCAATCGTATTAACTTCCCTATTCATTTCCTGGACAAGGAAGTCGAGTTTTCTTCCAATTGGTTCACTATGGGTAAGCGTCCTTGAAAATTGCTGTACATGGCTTTCGAGTCTGGTCAGTTCTTCATTTATATCACACTTATCGGCAAAAATGGCCGCTTCTGTCACAATACGGCTATCTTCAATCAATCCTTCTGTCAACTCGGCTAGTTTGATTTCCAACCGGGCTTTATATTTCTCGACGACTGAAGGTGCATAGTTTTTGAGCCCTACAACAATCTCACCAAACTTTTCAAGCTGGTATTTCATGTCCAGGGCAAGTTCCTGACCTTCCAGAGTCCGCATTTTTTTCAGATTTTCCAATGCCCCCATGACAGCCTTCAATAACAAGGCTTCCAAATCGGCAGGAACTGCAGGTACTTCTTCTGTCATGAAAATCGATTCAAGTTGCAGTAAATCCTGTAAGGTAATGGAACTTTCCAGATTGTATTTTCCCTTGGCTTCATCCATCAATCCCACATACTGATCAGCAAGCTCCCAATCGATCTTCACCTTTTTGGCAACCAGGCTCTCACCTTCCACCGTAATGAAGATTTCCACTCGTCCTCTTCTTATGTATTGATTCGCCTTTTTCTTCACCTTTTCTTCCAAAACCAAAAGCTGGCGCGGCATTCGAATCGTATATTCACAAAAACGATGGTTCACCGTCTTAATCTCGACAAAAACCTTGACCTGTTCGTTTTCCGCTTCTTCTCTTCCATAGCCCGTCATACTGGTAACCATGGTTCCACATCCTATCAAGCATAATGTAGTAATTTCGCGTTAACATTCATTATATATTAGCTACAGCATGAAAACTTTAGCTTACAAATAAAATACTACAAAAATAAAAAGGCAATAGAGCAAAACTCTACCACCTTAAAGATTATATCATATTTCATTGTGCTTTTCTTGCTAAAAAGGTTCCAGCCAGTAAAAAAGTTGGGATGGATGACATTCCTATTACCAATAGCCAATCCCTTCCTGAAATCGGTACAGTGTGGAAGATGGTTTGCAAAGGCTGCACATACATGACTGCTAGCATTAATAACAGGGAGGACAGTACTGCCCCCACTAGATAAAAATTACCGAATGGATTTCTCGAGAAGATCGAACGTTCACTTCTGCAATCGAAAACATGTATTAGCTGAGCTAGTACCAGGGTTGCAAACGCGATTGTTTGTGCATAAGCAAGGTTACCCGGATTTGCACGATATACCACATAAAATGCTATCAATGTAGAAATACCAATCAGAAAACCGCGTGAGATGATCTTCCAGCCAAGCCCTCGTCCGAAAACACCTTCGTTTGCATTTCTTGGATTTCTTTTCATTACATCTTCTTCTGGGGAATCCAGGCCCAACGCCATCGCAGGCAGACCGTCCGTAACAAGGTTCACGAATAAAATCTGGATTGGTATCAAAGGTAATGGCAAGCCACATAGCATCGCAAAAAACATGACCAAAATCTCCCCAACATTGGAAGCAAGCAAATAACGGATGAACTTCCTGATGTTTTCATAAATATTCCTGCCTTCTTTGATGGCTGATTTAATGGTGGCAAAATTATCGTCAACCAATATCAAGGAAGATGCTTCCTTAGCGACATCAGTCCCAGTTATACCCATTGATATACCTATATCCGCTGATTTTATCGCAGGTGCATCATTGACACCATCCCCTGTCATTGCGACGACATGTCCTTTATTTTGCAAGGCTTTTACGATTTTTAATTTATGTTCTGGGGAAACGCGGGCAAATACCGACACACTTTCAACAACTTCCTCAAGTTCCCCAACTTCCATACCAGCCAATTGCCTTCCTTCAAGTACACGGTCTTTTCCTTTTAAAATACCAAGTTCTTTAGCTATTGCCTTTGCGGTTATTACATGGTCACCAGTAATCATGACTGTTTTGATCCCAGCATCCCTGCATTCCTTAACTGCCTGCTTCACTTCTGGGCGGGGGGGATCAATCATGCCCTGCAGTCCCATAAAGGTCAAATTGCGCTCCGCTTCTGTTTCATGAAGCAAAATCGTTCCTTTGGGAAGGGGTTTATAACCAACAGCAATCATTCGAAGTGCCTGTGAGGCAAGCTCATTCATGTCCTGTTGCACCCTTTCCTTACTCTCGCGATTCAATATTTCCGACTTTCCTTCCCATAGAATCGTGTCACTCTGGGCGATCAATACGTCAGGGGCCCCTTTTACGATGACAAAATGATTATCTTTATCATCCTTCACTATGACACTCATCATTTTGCGGCTCGAGTCGAATGGAAACTCCTTGACTACCGTAAACCGCTTAGATAAGTGTTCCCTTGTCAAACCCGCTTTCATTGCCGCGACCAACATCGCCCCTTCTGTCGGATCACCTTCTAATATATATCGTTTGCCATTCTCATTTAACTCAGCTTTGTTACAGAGCATGCCGAATGTAATTATTTGAAGCAAGGCATTTTGGTTTTTCGGAGCAACTGAAACTCCCTCTAAAGAAAACTCACCGACAGGATTATAACCAGTCCCGCCGACATCCCAAGTTTTCCCCCCACTCCAAACCTTCGTCACCGTCATTTTGTTTTGCGTCAGTGTACCTGTTTTATCTGAGCAAATTACCGTTGCACAGCCAAGCGTTTCTACTGCAGGAAGCTTGCGGACTATCGCTTTTTGTTTGATCATACGTTGTACGCCCAAAGACAAGGCTACAGTAACAATGGCTGGCAAGCCTTCGGGAATCGCCGCAACAGCCAAAGATACCCCGGCTAAAAACATCGTATAGAGGTCATGTCCTTGAATGACGCCAGTCAGCACCACGATCACGGTTAATATTAAAGCCGTGACGATCAAAATTTTCCCTAACTGCTCCAATCGCTTTTGAAGAGGTGTTTCTTTTGTTTCTGCAGTCTGCAGGAGGTTCGCAATCTTTCCCATCGCCGTATTCATTCCTGTAGCGATTACGATTCCAACTCCATTCCCTCTTGTAACCATCGTTCCCATAAAAGCCATATTTTCCTGATCACCGATACCTTCGACCTCATTCATCAATGGATCAGAACATTTAACAGCCGGGAGTGACTCACCGGTAAGGGCAGACTCTTCAATTTCAAGGCTTGAATGGTCGACGATCCGTAAATCGGCACCAATTCGGTCACCGCTCGAAAACTTCAGAATATCCCCCACAACAACTTCTCTCGAAGGGATTTTCAGCCAGTGTCCATCCCGAAGTACGTTGACCTGCGGCGCTGCCATTTCCTTTAGGGCATCCAGGGATTTTTCAGCCTTCCGTTCTTGAAAAAAACCAAGTAATCCATTCAAAAAAACAATAGCCATGATGGCAATCGCATCGATATATTCGCCCAAAATCCCGGAGACTAAGGTCGCGGCAAGTAAAACTATGACCATGAAATCCTTGAATTGTGCGAAAAATAACAGGATGGCTGATTGTTTTTCACCTTCCTTCAATTCGTTAAAGCCATTCTTTCGCAGCCTGTCCTTTACTTCATCATCGTCCAAACCGTGTGTAACGTTTGTTTGAAGCGCTTTCTCCATTTCTTGATTATTCATTTTCCTGAACTCCATCAAGTATCACACATCCCTTTGAATAGAATGAAATAGGCTCCTGTATCCATCTCAACAGGCGCTCTCGCTTTACTCATCCAACAACACCTGCCGCTTACCGATACATAAAACAACCTGCTCTTCTTCCATGATTATTCAGACTCGTCCAAAATAATGCTATAATTAAACAGAATTGCGGAAAGAAGAACGATCCGGATAATATAATGAATGGACAAACTTTGTAATTAATATCACGAATCTATTAAAATCGCATCCATTCAATATTCCTGAACTGCAACTCCAGCTTTTCACCCAGTTCAACTGAATTAGTGAATACAGTTAAAATGGGCCGATCCTGATACATCGATAACGCCCTGCAGAATTTAGTATCATAGAAAATCTTATGTAAAGGAAGTAAAAATAGAATGTCATTTGATGGATTATTTACGAAAGCGATGACGGAAGAAATCGCTTCTATATTAAAAGGTGGACGAATCAATAAGGTACATCAGCCTTATAAAAATGAAGTAATACTGGTTGTTCGTGCTGGAGGTAAGAACCATAAACTCTTATTATCAGCCCACCCAAGTTATTCAAGGGTGCAATTGACCGAAGAAAGTTATGAAAATCCTAAAGAAGCACCCATGTTCTGTATGCTTCTTAGGAAGCACCTCGAAGGCTATACGATAGAAGATATTTATCAATATGAACTTGATAGGATGATCATCTTTGAGGTGAAAGGCCGCAATGAGCTTGGAGATGTTTCTAAAAAGCAGTTAATCATTGAAATCATGGGGCGTCACAGCAACATTGTTTTAGTCGATAAAGAACGGAATATGATTTTAGATAGCATTAAGCATGTTTCCTATGCAGTGAACAGCTATCGGGCGATATTGCCCGGCCAGGAATATAAGGTGCCACCCGCACAAGAAAAGGATAATCCCTTCAATGCTACGGAGGACGATATCAGGAAGAATATTGACTTCAATGCAGGAAAACTAGATAAACAGCTTGTTGCCCATTTTTCAGGAATTTCACCTTTAGCTGCAAAGGAAGCCGTTTACCGGGCTGGATTGGCCAACAGCACCACCCTTCCATCAGCTTTTTCAGGGCTTATCCAAGAAATCTCAGAACATAACTATGCCGCGACGATCAAACAAGATGGCAATAAAGAAGTTTTTTATATGCTTTCACTAGAGCATCTGACAGGAAAACAGCGTACTTTTTCTTCATTATGCGAAATGCTCGACCGTTATTATTTCGGAAAGGCAGAACGTGATCGGGTTAAGCAAAAGAGCCAGGATGTAGAACGTTTCATTACTAATGAAATGGAAAAGAACTCAAAAAAAATCGGGAAGCTTGAACGAACATTAAAAGATACGGAACGCGGGGAACAGTATCAGTTGTTCGGTGAGCTGCTTACAGCTAATCTATATCAAATGAAAAAAGGCATGAAGGAAATTGAAGTCGTCAATTATTATGATGAAGAACAAGGTACGGTCATCATCCCGCTTGATCCATTAAAAAATCCATCCGATAATGCACAAAAGTACTTCTCGAGATACCAAAAGTCTAAAAATGCAGTCGGTGTCGTTCAAGAGCAAATCGAAAAATCAAAATTGGAATTGGCCTACTTTGATGCCTTGCATCAGCAGCTCCAATCAGCTTCCCCCAAAGATATAGAGGAGATTCGCGAAGAACTTCAGGAAGAAGGCTACATCCGGCAAAAAAAGAAAAAAGGCATGAAAAAGCCAGCCAATGCAAAACCTCAGCTTGAAACATATTATGCTACCGATGGAGATCTCATTTTTGTTGGGAAAAATAATAAACAAAATGATTACCTAACGAATAAGTTCGCTCGCCGTGATGAGATTTGGCTTCACACCAAAGATATCCCTGGCTCACATGTAGTGATTCGAAATGAATCACCAAGTGAAAAAACGATTAAAGAAGCGGCCGTATTAGCAGCTTTCTTCAGTAAAGCAAAGCAATCGAGCTCAGTGCCCGTTGACTTTACACAAGTTCGCCATGTTAAGAAACCGAATGGCTCAAAGCCTGGTTTCGTGATCTATGATCAGCAGCAAACCTTATATATTACTCCAGATGCCGATATTGTCATTCGCTTAAAGGAAGAAGTAAAGGATTGAATGGTAAAAAAATAGAGGTGACCCAATCCTGAGTGATTGGGCCACCTCCATTTTCATGCTGAAATCCAAGCAGTATCTGCCGGATTCTCCCGCCATTTTTTTAGCTTTTCCAATTCATCTGCTGTTATATACCCTTTTTCATTTGCGACTTTTATCAAAGTCGAGTAGTCACTCAACGAATGGTTAGTGATACCCTCAGCATTGAATTTTTCTTTTCCCTTTTCCAATTCGTAAGTAAAGATCGAAACAACTCCAAGAACCTCACAGCCAGCTTCTTTTAGTGCGTTAACAGCAGTAATTACACTGCCTCCGGTTGAAATCAAGTCTTCCACAACTACAACTTTTTGTCCTGGAATAGCTCGGCCTTCGATTTGATTGCCCTTTCCGTGCTCCTTAGCTTTGGAGCGAACATAGCACATGGGTGCATTTAATTTTTCACTCACCCAAGCTGCATGCGGAATGCCGGCAGTTGCTGTGCCTGCGATCAGTTCAGCCTCAGGGAAATGCTGTTCAATCAATCCTTTCAGCCCTTCCGCTATTTCCTTCCGGACTTCTGGGTACGAAAGGGTCAAGCGGTTGTCGCAATAAATGGGTGATTGAATTCCAGATGCCCAAGTGAAGGGGTCATTCGGCTGTAGGTACACTGCTTTTATTTCCAATAAATGTTCAGCTATCTTTTGATTTAACATGAAATTCCCTCCCAAGCTGCTTTCATATCCAAATAGGCCTTTAATGGATCTTTAGCTCCCGTTATGGCTCTCCCGACAACGATGGCATCCGCTCCAAAATCCCTTGCCTGTTCAGGCGTGGCAATTCTCTTTTGATCATGCGTCTGTCCACCTGCACTTCGGATTCCAGGTGTGACTGTTAAGAATTCAAGTCCGATGCGTTCATGTATGTTCTTTACTTCATGAGTGGAACAGACAACGCCATCCAATCCTGCCTGTTGAGTAAGCTTTGCATAATGGAGGACCGAGTCCTCCAGAGAACCGGCAATGTTTTGCTCAACGTTCATTTGTTCTTGTGACGTGCTTGTCAGTTGGGTAACCCCTATGCATAAAGGACGTTTTTTTCCAGCTGACGTTCCTTTATCCAGACCCTCCATAGCTGCTTCCATCATCTTTTGACCACCCGCAGCATGTACATTGACCATGTCAGCTCCTAAAGTTGCCAAACCTGTCATGGCCATTTTGACCGTATTCGGAATATCATGAAGTTTCAAGTCCAAAAACACATCATGGCCTTGCTCTTTTACGTAAGAAATAATTGCTGGTCCATTCTGATAAAATAATTCCATCCCCACTTTTACAGCGAGTTTTTCGGAGGGGAACTGACTCAAAAATCTTTCCGTTTGAATGAGGTCCGGGAAATCAAGGGCGATAATTAGTGACTGCTTCATTCTGCTTCCAGCTCCTTCCGGTACATTCTGAAATATGGTCAAACCCAAGCTCATCCAACAATTTCGGTAATTCTTCGATTATGGTCGGGCATACAAAGGGATCCACGAAGTTGGCGGTTCCCACCGCAACAGCACTGGCACCTGCATAGAAAAATTCAATGACATCTTCTGCTGTAGCGATTCCGCCCATTCCGATTATTGGAATCGACACTTGCTGGCTCACCTCATAAATCATCCGGAGCGCAACAGGTTTTATTGCAGGACCAGATAACCCACCCGTTCTGTTCGAAAGAATCGGCCTGCCGGTTTTTAAATCCAAACGCATGCCGACTAATGTGTTTATCATTGTCAACCCGTCAGCCCCGCCTTCTTCTACAGCTTTGGCCATTTCCACAATATTACTGACATTCGGTGAAAGCTTCACATATACAGGAACCGAAGATACTTCCTTGACCGCCTTGGTTACCTCTTTGGCAACTTCCGGTACCGTACCGAAAGCTATGCCTCCTTCTTTAACATTCGGACAAGAGATATTCAATTCGAGTGCCTTTACATTCCCCACCTTACTTATGTCACTGGCAACCTTTACATAGTCAGCTATTTGTGAACCCGCAACGTTAGCGATGATAGGGACATCATATCCACCTAACCAAGCCAGTTCTTTACTGATGACTTTTTCTAAACCTGGATTCTGCAGACCGATGGCGTTCAGCATTCCCGAAGAGGTTTCCGCAACACGCGGAGTCGGGTTACCGAACCTCGGCTCAGGAGTGGTCGCTTTAATCATGATCGCCCCAAGAATATCCAAGTCAAAAAATTGACTGTATTCACGGCCGAACCCAAAGCATCCAGATGCTGGCATGACTGGATTTTTCAAGTGTAATCCTGGTAACTCAACTGAAAGCCTGCTCATAATACCACCTCTCCTGCCCGGAATACGGGTCCATCGCTGCATACCTTTTTGTAACTGAAACCAGTTGGATCATCCCCTGTATGACATACGCAAGCAAAGCAAGCACCGATGCCGCACCCCATCCTTTCCTCGAGGGACAGGTAAAGCTTTTTTTCACGATAGCCCGCTTCCAATGCTTTTAGCATTGGTGTAGGCCCGCATGAAAAGATCGTTGCAAACTCCTGTTCCAGGTTGTCAATCACAGTCGTAACAAATCCTTTTGTCCCATATGAACCATCCACTGTGGCAATATGGGTATCACCTAATTCACTAAACTCTTTCTCGTAAAAGATGGCTGACTTGGTCTGGAAGCCCAATACATGGATCACCCTGACACCATTTGCAACCAACATCTTTGATAATTGATACAGGGGCGGGACACCAATCCCACCACCAACCAATAATGCCGTTTCGCCTTTTTTTGCTTCATGAACAGGGAATCCATTGCCAAGGGGACCTAAGATATCGACCGCTTCTGCCTGTTTACGCTGTGATAACAGCGTCGTTCCTTTACCTTCAGCCCGGTATATCATCGTGAACTGTTTTTCACTGCTGTTATAAGAAGAAATTGAAATCGGGCGTCTTAACAATGGCTCTGTGCCTTCTGTTGTCTTGACTTGGACAAACTGGCCTGGTTGTTTCATCTCTGAAACCAGTTCTCCTTGAAGAGTAAGTTCAAAGATGGATGGGGCCAGTTCTTTATGAGTTAACACCTTCATTCTTTCCTTCTTGATCATATATAGCTCACCTCACGACTTTTTTCCGTTTTTCCCATTGCCTCTGCCGAGAAGGTCATGGATTCTATCACTCTTAAAATGGCTTCTGCCGTATCGAGGGATGTAAGGCATGTCACTCCATTCTCAACCGATTCACGTCGGATTCTAAAACCATCGCGTTCCGGCTGCTTCCCTTTGGTCAAAGTGTTTATGACGAATTGTGCTTCCCCGTTTCGGATAACATCCAAGAGGTTTGTGCCTTCTTCGCCAATTTTACCGACAATCGCAGTCGGTATTCCGGATTGCTCCAATAAGGCAGCAGTTCCGCTGGTGGCTATCAGCTTGAAACCGATATTATGGAAGCGTTTTGCTAAAAGAAGCGCTTCTTGCTTATCTTTATCAGATATCGTCAATAATACCGAACCATGCCCCTCAATCTTGAAGCCGGAAGCGACCAGTCCTTTATATAAAGCCTTTTCAAGTGTGCTATCTTTTCCCATTACTTCACCAGTCGATTTCATTTCAGGTCCGAGTGAAATGTCCACACCTCTTAATTTTGCAAAAGAGAAGACCGGAACTTTTACATAAACCCCAGTTTGTTCTGGCACTAATCCGGATTCATACCCCTGGCTTTTAAGTGAGTGGCCCAGGATGACCTTTGTGGCTAAGTTAGCCATCGGCACATTCGTAATTTTACTTAAGAATGGAACGGTTCGGCTCGAACGTGGATTTACTTCAATGACATACACTTCTTCATTGCTGATGACATATTGAATGTTCAAGAGACCAATTATATTCAAGCCTTTTGCCAATCTTGTCGTATAGTCTATGATTACCTCTTTTTGTTTTTCCGTTAGATTTTGAGGCGGATAGACTGCAATCGAATCACCGGAATGGACGCCAGCACGTTCAATATGCTCCATTATTCCTGGGATTACGACCGTTTCTCCATCGGAAATTCCATCGACTTCGACTTCCTTACCTGTCAAGTAGCGATCTATCAGGACAGGATGATCTGGATTTATCTTCACAGCATTTTTCATGTAATGCAGTAATTCCTCTTGTTTATAGACGATTTCCATCGCTCTTCCCCCGAGTACATACGAAGGCCTTACTAATACCGGGTAACCAATGTCTTCAGCAATGACGATCGCTTCATCAACCGATGTTGCGGTTTTACCCTTCGGCTGCGGAATGTCTAAATCCTTAAGTGCCTTTTCGAATTTATTACGGTTTTCCGCCCTATCCAGGTCTTCAAGTGAAGTACCAAGGATCTTCACTCCTCTTTCAACAAGACCATCTGCAAGGTTAATCGCCGTCTGTCCACCAAACTGGACAATGACCCCTTCTGGTTTTTCCAAGTCGATGACATGCATGACATCTTCAAGAGTCAATGGTTCGAAGTAAAGTTTGTCGGAGATACTGAAATCCGTCGAAACTGTTTCGGGATTGTTGTTGATGATGATCGCTTCATACCCCGCTTCTTTGATTGCCCATACTGAATGTACTGTCGCATAATCAAACTCTACACCTTGTCCTATACGAATTGGGCCAGACCCCAGGACAATGACACTTTTCTTTTCAGTAACGATGGATTCATTTTCATCTTCGTATGTCCCATAAAAATACGGTGTTTCCGATTCGAATTCCGCAGCACATGTATCGACCATTTTGTAAACAGGGATGATCCCTTGTTGTTTCCGGTACTCATAAACGTCAATTTCGGGAACTTCCCAAATTTCTGCGATCGTTTTATCAGAAAATCCTAGTTCTTTAGCCTTTTGCAAAACTTCACGATCAAAAGAATGTTCTTGAAGCTCCTTCTCAAAGTCGATTATCTTTTTCAACTTATGCAAGAAGAATAAATCGATCTGGCTCCATTCGTGAATGGTTTCGATCGTTTTCCCCCTTCTTAATGCTTCGCCGATATAGAATAACCGTTCATCTCCCGCTTTTCGGATCCGCTTCTCTATTTTTCCATCCTCAAACTCGTCATTCAATTCAAGATGATATATACCTGCTTCAAGGGAACGAACAGCTTTTAAGATGGATTCTTCAAATGTACGGCCGATTGCCATAACTTCTCCGGTCGCTTTCATTTGTGTCCCAAGCCTGCGATTTGCGCTCTCGAACTTATCGAAAGGCCAACGCGGAATCTTCGTAACTACATAGTCTAGTGCCGGTTCGAAGCTCGCATAGGTTTTGCCTGTGACAGGGTTCATCATTTCATCAAGCGTCAAACCGACCGCTATCTTTGCTGCTAGCTTCGCAATTGGATATCCTGTTGCTTTTGAAGCAAGTGCTGACGAACGGCTGACCCTAGGGTTCACTTCAATGACATAATATTGATAGCTGTTCGGATCAAGCGCAAGCTGAACATTGCACCCACCTTCAATTTTCAAGGCACGGATAATCTTTAAAGACGTATTTCTAAGCATTTGATACTCTCTGTCACTTAATGTTTGGCTTGGTGCGGCAACTATTGAATCGCCTGTATGGACACCTACAGGGTCGAAGTTTTCCATATTACAAACGACAATTGCATTATCATTGGAATCCCGCATCACTTCATATTCCACTTCTTTGCAACCGGCAATGCTCTTCTCAAGCAGACATTGGTGAACCGGACTGCTTTTCAGGCCACCCTCAACAATCTCGATCAGTTGCTCTTCGTTATCACAAATCCCACCGCCTGTTCCGCCAAGCGTGAAGGCCGGACGAACAATGACCGGATAACCGACTCGTTCCACGAAAGTATAAGCCTCTTCCAAATTATGAATAATGTCGCTGTCAGGTACTGGTTCCCCAAGATCGTTCATCAGGGTACGGAAAAGGTCACGGTCTTCGGCTTGTTGGATAGCGGAAAGTTTCGTTCCAAGAATTTGCACATTGCATTCTTCAAGGATTCCTGCTTCGGCAAGCTCGACTGCCATGTTCAATCCAGTCTGTCCGCCCAGGGTAGGTAATAGTGCATCTGGACGCTCTTTACGAATGATTTTGCTGACAAATTCCAATGTGATCGGTTCGATATAAACCGCATCGGCCATTTCACTGTCTGTCATGATTGTAGCCGGGTTAGAGTTAATCAGGATCACTCGATAACCTTCTTCTTTTAAGGCTATACATGCTTGGGTTCCTGCATAATCGAACTCGGCGGCCTGTCCGATGACGATCGGACCGGAACCAATTACTAGGATGCTTTTTATATCAGTGCGTTTTGGCATGTTTTTTCCCCCTTGGTGTTTGCAGCTTCAATCATTTGTAAGAATTCATTGAATAAGTAGTTGGCGTCTTCCGGTCCTGGTGATGCTTCCGGGTGATATTGTACGGTGAAAGCCGGATATTTTTTATGGCGCAGCCCTTCAATCGTATCGTCATTCAATGCTGTATGTGTCACAATAAGATCAGTCTTTTTAATGGAAAGCTCTTCGACTGTGTATCCATGATTTTGAGATGTGATGGATATCTTCCCGGTACGAAGGTCTTTAACCGGATGGTTAGAGCCTCGATGACCGAATTTTAATTTTTCCGTATCCGCCCCGTTTGCAAGTGCGAATAATTGATGTCCTAAACAGATTCCGAATAATGGCACTTCCGTTTGGATTGTACGGATCATTTCAAGCGTTTCATGAACACTTTTCGGATCTCCAGGACCGTTTGAAAGCATCACACCATCTGGGTGATATTGCATCACTTCCTCAGCGGTAACGTTATAAGGCACAACCACGACATCACAGCCGCGCTTCGTTAACTCACGTAAAATCCCGTGCTTCATGCCATAGTCTACAAGAACTACCCGCGGGCCTCTGCCCGGGCTTGAATATGGTGTTTTTGTTGAAACCTGTTTCACTTGATTAGAAGGAATTACCGTTGCTCTCAACTGGGAAACAACCTCTTCGGCATCTTTATTGATATTGCAGAGCGCTCCTTTAAGTGCACCAGATTTCCTGATGATCCTTGTCAGCTTTCTCGTATCGATTCCGCTTATTCCAGGTATGTTCTTCATTTTCAGGTATTCATCAAGAGATGATTGGTTTCGCCAGTTTGAAGGAAGTTCTGCTGTTTCCTTAACGACGAATCCTGATATTGCCGGATTGATGGATTCAAAGTCATCCCGGTTTATCCCGTAGTTCCCGATCAATGGATACGTAAGTGTAACGATTTGACCGCAATAAGATGGATCGGATAGAATCTCCTGGTATCCTGTCATTCCTGTGTTAAAAACGACTTCACCTATTTTTTCTACGTCCCCTCCGAATGCTTCCCCAAGGAAAACCGTACCGTCTTCTAAAATTAGTTGTCTTTTCATCCTTGAACACGTCCTTTTTCCCAAACTGTTTTTCCTTCTGCAATCGTCATGACTGGCCAGCCATAACATTTCTTCTCATTAAAAGGTGTATTTTTTCCTTTTGAAGCAAACTCTTCATTATTAATTCCTTTTTCCGTTTCCAAATCGATGAGCACGATATCGGCAGTAGCACCTTCCTTTAGCTCTCCATAAGGAAGCGAGAAACTTTCAGCTGGTTTGATCGTCAGGAAATCGACCAATTGCTTTAATGTTATGACGCCCTTTTTAACCAATTCGGTGTAAAGCAACGGGAAGGCCGTTTCCAATCCCACTATTCCGAAAGGAGCTAGCTGCATTCCCTGCGCTTTTTCCTCAGCCGCATGCGGGGCATGGTCTGTTGCTATAAAATCGATTGTTCCATCAAGCAGTCCTTCTATCAGCGCGTCCCGATCTTCACGCCCCCTTAATGGCGGGTTCATTTTATAATTCGTATCAAGTCCCGGTATATCATCTTCACACAATAATAAATGATGCGGTGTAACTTCGGCTGTGACACGAATACCTGCACGTTTGGCATCCCTCACCGTTCTAACCGATTCCTTCGTGGATATATGGCAAACGTGATAATGGCAGTCTGCCGCTTCCGCAAGGAGGATATCCCTGGCAATATGTACAGCTTCACATACTGACGGAATTCCATTGATCCCCTGTTCCTTTGAGAATCTTCCTTCATGGACGGAGCCTTTATTGATTAAGCTATTATCTTCACAATGAGCTACTATGGCCATATCCTGTGCGGCTGCCCGTTTCATCGCTTCAAACATCATCCCGGCTTCTTGAATTCCTACGCCATCGTCCGTAAAGGCGAAAGCACCCGTTTGTTTTAATGAAGAAAAGTCGGTCAACTCCTTGCCGGCTTCCCTAATCGTTATGGATGCATAAGGGAGGACCCGGACATGCGCCGTTTCTTCAATTTTTCGGTTAAGAGCTTCAAGGTTTTCCACTGTATCAGGAACTGGCCTTGTATTAGGCATCGCCGCTACCGTAGTGAAACCGCCTCTTGCCGCTGCAAGCGTTCCACTTGCGATTGTTTCCTTATGTTCACCGCCCGGTTCGCGCAAATGGACATGCAGGTCAATAAACCCTGATGTAATAAGTAACCCTTCAGCGTCAACAACCTTACAATTTTCCGTTGATAAGTTCTCGCCGATTTTTGTGATGACCTTTCCTTCTATTTCAATGTCCGCTTTTTTGAATGAATTTTGATTATCTAGCAATACTCCATTTTTGATTACAGTTTTCATGGTTGATTCCCCCTTCGGATTGTTCAAGCACATTTTTCAATACGGCCATTCTTATGAACACGCCATTTTTCATTTGTTTAAAAATTCTTGAGCGGCTGCATTCGACTAATTCACTGGCTATTTCAACACCGCGGTTTATTGGTGCAGGATGCATGATGATCGCACCCGGTTTCATATTTTTTTCACGTTGTTTGGTCAGACCAAAATTCTCCAGATAATCTCCATTTGCCTGGTCGTATTTTTCGATATGCCTTTCATGCTGTATTCTGAGCAGCATGACTACATCCGATGTCGCCATCGCTTGATCGATGTCTTCATATCTTCCTAAACTGTTGGTTCTGTCAAACCATCCAGGCGGACCTGAAAATACGACATTCGCTCCTAAACGAGTCAATGCTTCTGCATTCGATTTTGCAACCCGACTATGCCTCACATCCCCGATTATCGCAATCTTCAGCCCTTCGAAACGTTTAAACTCCTGTTTTATCGTCAATAAGTCAAGTAATGACTGGGTTGGATGATTTCCGCATCCATCCCCTGCATTGATTATCGGAATACCGATTTTCTCTTTTAACTCGTCAAAGTAATTATCCTGCTCATGACGGATGATCAAGGCATTGACGCCTATTGCTTCGAACGTTTTAACAGTGTCATATAAGGTTTCCCCTTTTAACACGGATGATGTACCCGCATCAAAAGGAATGACCTCAAGACCCAGTTTTCTTTCAGCCATTTCAAAGCTTGATTTTGTTCGTGTGCTTGGTTCAAAGAACAGATTGGCAACTGTGGTCTGCTGTTTAGGATTCCAGCCAGATCCGTTGGCAAATCCCTCAGCCTCATGTAATATTTTTTCAATGTCAGTTATAGTTAATTCATTCATCGTAAATAACATTTTCATCGATCCTGCTCCCTTCACATTTGTGATGCGGGGGATAAAAAACACCCCGCCATTAAGGATAGGGTGTAGGTCATAAAGAATTGTGAGTACGAGGAATGGTTCATCATTTTATCCCGTTCTCATTCATCTTTACAGCAACACCCTTTTAAGCCTCTCTGGACTTCTTTTAAAAGGTGATCTATTGTTTTGATGCAGTTTCACTTATTTTTCAAAGATGTCTCCGGATATTTTTTCCCGTTCCGGAAGAATCAAGTTAAGAAGGATCCCGACGATGGCTGAAAGTGCCATGCCGGAAAGCGATACTGTTTTCGATAGTTGTACAAACGCGCCTCCGATTCCTAACACCAGTATGACTGAAGCTATCATCAGGTTTCTTTTCTTGTCAAAATCAACCTTATTATCAATCAGCATCCTTAAGCCACTTGATGCGATGATTCCGAAGAGTAAGATGGAAATGCCGCCCATCACTGCTGTAGGAATCGAGCTGATGACTGCTGAAATCTTACCGTTAAAGCCAAAGATGATTGCAGTTAACGCTGCCCCCCCGATGATATAAACACTAAATGCCTTTGTCATGGTCAGGACCCCAATATTTTCACCGTATGATGTGAGCGGTGGCCCACCGATTAAGGAACCAATCATGATTCCTGCCCCATCTCCTAAAATCGAGCGATGCAAACCGGGCTTTTCCAAAAAATTTCTTCCGACTACTTTGCTCAGTACCATCTGGTGCCCGATATGTTCTGATAAAGTGACGACAGCCACAGGGACCATGATCGCAATGACTTCCCATGAGAAGGTCGGTGTATAGGTTATATAAGGAAACATGAATTTCGGCATTTCCCACCATTGTGCAGATTTAATTGGTTCATAATCTATAATTCCCGCAACTGCTGAACAGCTGTAGCCAACTATTATTCCCATCAATATAGGAATCAAGTTAATGAATCCCTTAAAGAACACGTTGCAGATGATGGTTACCGCTAAAGTTATTAGCGCTATTATAATATAAGTGACACTGTAATTTTTTTGCGGATCATACATCGCCATGTCCACGGCCGTTCCAGCGAGGCTTAACCCGATTACAATGATAACTGGGCCAACCACAACTGGAGGAAGCAAATTCATTAGCCAGCGCAATCCTACTTTTTGGATAATCAAAGCTACTATCCCATATATGAACCCTGCTGCAAAACAGCCGATCATGGCCGCTTCCGGTCCTCCTAAAGCCTTTGCCGCGATGATTGGCGTAATGAAGGCAAAAGATGAACCGAGATATGCAGGAATCTGACCTTTTGTAATCAATAAGTATGAAAGTGTTCCTAATCCGCTTGAAACCAGTGCTACCGCCGGGCTTAACCCAACCAAGAATGGCACCAGTACCGTTGCTCCGAACATGGCGAACAAATGCTGGATGCTTAACGTAATCCACTGGCCAGCCTTTGGCACGTCCTCGACATCCAGTACGATGTCCCTTTTTGTTTCTTCCATTTCCGAATCCCCCTCATGAAAATTGCATCAAGACTGCAAAAACCCTCTTTGCAGTTTATACAAAGAGGGTTTCTCAGAAGGCGGAATGCCTATACATAGACACAACTCTCCCGATTGACTCCCTTTGCCAGCCTCTCTGGACTGTCTTTAAAAGGGTTATGAAATTTTCATGTTGTTTATTTTTCTAATATAGTGACTTGATCTATTTCGTCTACTTCTGTTAAAGTAACTGTAATTTTTTCAGATTGGGAAGTCGGAACGTTTTTTCCGACGAAATCCGCACGTATCGGCAGTTCCCTATGTCCCCTGTCAACTAATACCGCGAGCTGGATTTGCGAAGGTCTTCCCAAATCCACCAGAGCATCCATTGCCGCTCTAACGGTTCTGCCGGTAAAAAGAACATCATCCACTAAAATCACTTTCTTGTTGCTGATATTGACCGGAATGTCTGAACCTTTTACTACGGGTTCCCCATCATTGGACTTTTTCGAGAGGTCATCGCGATAAAGTGTAATATCCAGTTCACCCAGCTCTATTTCCTTACCTTCTATTTGATTGATGCGCTTTGCAAGCCGGTCGGCGAGGAAAATCCCGCGTGTACGGATCCCGATTAAGACGCAATTCTCAATACCCTTATTTTTTTCAATAATTTCATGGGCAATTCTCGTCAAGGCTCTGCTAATGGCCTGTTCATCAAGTACTATGGCTTTCTCATTCAACATGTCGGCCACCCCGATTCCCTATTTCTGATTGGTTTTCTTCAATAAAAAATCCTCATGCCAAGAAGGCATGAGGATTTTATCGCCATGGGTAGAATTATCCCAATTTGCGCATCCGTTTCCTTCTCAGTCTCTCTGAACTGTGTTAAAGGTTCTTATTAAGTTGTTATTATAATATATCAGAAAAACGTATTTGTCAATCCTTACTTCTACGCAATTGATTAATTAGATTTTCAAACTCTTCCGGAATCGGAGCTTCGAACTCCATATACTCATTTGTACGTGGATGAATGAAACCCAGAAGACCGGCGTGCAATGCTTGTCCATCTAATTTCAGGGTCTTTTTCGGACCATATTTCGGATCTCCGGCAAGTGGGAACCCAATGTATTTCATGTGAACACGGATTTGATGCGTCCTGCCTGTTTCAAGCTGGCATTCCACCAAAGTGAAGTCATTGAAACGTTCAATGACCCGGAAATGTGTAACAGCATTTTTGGAATTTGAATCTGTGACAGTCATGCTTTGGCGATCCTTTTTATCCCGGCCGATCGGTGCATCAATTGTTCCGAAGTCATGAGGGATCACTCCATGAACTACAGCTTGATACTTACGGGTAACCGTTTTGTCAACAAGCTGCTGCACAAGTTTTTCATGTGCCATATCATTTTTTGCAACCATCAATAGACCAGATGTATCTTTGTCGATTCGATGGACGATTCCAGGTCGCATCACACCGTTGATTCCAGAAAGATCGTTGCAGTGAGCCATCAAGCCATTTACAAGCGTGCCTGATACATGTCCAGGTGCTGGGTGGACGACCATACCGCTCGGTTTATTAACCACGAGTACATCAGCATCTTCATAATAGATATCCAAATTCATTTCCTCTGCTACTGCATCCAATTCCTCAAGTTCAGGAATCGTCACTTCGATCGTATCGCCAGGAATAGCTTTGTAATTCGTCTTTATAGCCGAGCCATTTACTAAAACATGGTCATCTTTAATCCATTGTTGGACCTGAGTACGTGACCATTCCTCATTCAAAGTGGAGAGAGCCTTATCAATCCTAACTCCTTTTAGTGTTTCATCGATGCTGTATAACCTTTTATCCATTATCTTTCTCCTTAGCGTTTTTTTCTTCTAAAAACATATGAATCACGAGCAATCCGACACCAATTGAAAGCGAAGCATCAGCAACATTAAATACCGGGAAACTGTAGCTGAAAATATAGGTATGAACGAAATCCACTACTTCCTGACGAGCAACACGATCGATGAAATTACCAATCGCACCGCCTAGCATGAGAGCAAGTGCAACTCCAAGCAAACGGCTTTCCTTCGCCATCTTCTGAATATAATAGACAAGTCCAATAATGACAGCGATGGTGATGATGTAGAAAAACCACATTTGACCTTGTAGAATTCCCCATGCTGCCCCACGATTACGATGCGAGGTGATATATAGAAGGTTTTCAATAATTTCAATGCTTTCTCCGTACTCCATTTTTTGCACAATCATCCATTTTGTCAGCTGATCGAAAGCTATGACCAAAAGGGCTATTAAATAATAAAACACACTTTTTCCCCCAAACTAATCAAATCTTCACTTTTGAATTGTAGCATAAACTAGAAATAATAACTAATACGAAAAACAGAAGTCTGTTTTTTATAGTACGGATAATATTGGATAATGAAGAAAAAGTCAACATTCCGTAATGTAGGATGCTTACAGCCCTTTCTGTTCTCTTTCCCACAAAAAAGCCGGTCCCTTCATAAGGGACCGGCCTTCCTTTTGGAATTATTGATTCACATAATGCTTCTTCACGACTGTTGCACAACGTGGGCAAAGTGTTGGATGTTCTTCCACTTGACCTACTTCTTTCGAAACATTCCAGCAACGTTCACACGTTTCACCTTCTGCTTTTGTAACAAGGATCGCTATATCCTCAAGTTTAACCGCTTCTGCCGGGGCATTTGCAACATTGCCAGCGATTTCAAATTCGGAAACGATGAATAACTGTTCAAAGCTTTCCTTAATGCTATCGAGCAAATTCTTCGTTTCTTCATTAACATATACCATCACTTTTGCGTTCAGTGATTTTCCGATGACTTTTTGGTTCCGGGCTTCTTCTAATGCTTTCAGTACATTATCACGGACATTCATGAACGCCGTCCATTTTTCTTCAATGATTTCAGCATCATCGATGGAAATTTCCTTAGGCATCAATGTCAACTGTACACTTTCTTCCGTCACTCCCGGAATGAAAGCCCATACTTCATCAGCTGTATGAGAGAGGATTGGTGACACCAATTTCGTTAAGCTGACCAATGATTCGTAAAGAACCGTTTGAATGGCCAAACGCTCTTTTCCATTTGGTGCTTCACAATAAAGAATGTCTTTCGCATAATCAAGGTAGAACGAACTTAAATCCTGTGTGCAGAAATTATTGACCATATTATAAATTGTGGCAAACTCATAATTTTCATAACTTAGCTTCGATTGTGTGATCAGCTTATTCAATTTAACTAGCATGTAACGGTCGACTTCAGGTAATTCTTGGACTGCCACTTTATCGGTTTCTGGATTGAATCCATCCAAGTTCCCTAACAAGAAGCGGAATGTATTACGGATTTTCCGGTACACTTCAGAAACTTGTTTTAAAATAGGATCGGAAACCCTGACATCCGATTGGTAATCCACCGAAGCAACCCAAAGGCGTAAAATATCTGCACCAAGTTGGTTCATGACCTTAGATGGCAGGACGACGTTCCCAATCGACTTACTCATTTTACGACCTTCGCCATCCAATGCGAACCCGTGGCTCAGCACGCCTTTATATGGCGCTTTGCCTGTGACCGCAACACTTGTTGAAAGTGATGAGTTAAACCAGCCGCGGTATTGATCGGAACCTTCTAAATAAAGATCAGCAGGCCGCTGCAGGTCGTCTCTTTCTTCAAGTACTGCCTGATGAGAAGAACCGGAGTCGAACCATACATCCATGATATCCGTTTCTTTTGTAAAGATACCATTCGGGCTGCCTTCATGTGTATAGCCTTCAGGCAGAAGATCTTTCGCTTCACGCTCAAACCAGATGTTTGAACCGTGTTCGCGGAATAGGTTTGAAATATGGTTGATGGTTTCATCCGTAATGATCGGCTCGCCATTTTCTGCATAAATGACTGGAATTGGCACGCCCCATGCACGTTGACGGGAAATACACCAATCCCCGCGGTCACGGACCATATTGAATAGGCGCGTTTCACCCCAAGCGGGTACCCATTTTGTTTCTTCAATTGCTTCCAGAAGTTCACTGCGGAAGTCTTTGATTGAGGCGAACCATTGTGCCGTTGCACGGAAGATCGTTGGTTTCTTCGTCCGCCAGTCATGTGGATAAGAGTGTGTAATGAACGTCAAGTTCAATAACGCGCCTGCTTCTGTTAATTTTTCAGTAATTGGTTTATTCGCTTGATCATAAAATAATCCAGCAAATTCTCCTGCCTCTTCCGTCATGACCCCTTTTTCATCTACAGGACAAAGTACGTCCAAGCCGTATTTTTGCCCAATGATAAAGTCATCTTCACCATGTCCAGGTGCAGTATGAACACAACCCGTACCAGCTTCAGTTGTTACGTGCTCACCCAACATCACTAAAGATTCGCGGTCATAAAGAGGATGTTTGGCAACAGCGCGGTCCAACTCGCTCCCTTTTACTGTTTTCAAGATAGACGGGTTATCCCAGCCTAAAGTTTCTGTAACCGATTCAAGTAGCGCTTCGGCAATTAAGAATTTTTCATTTTCGACAGCCACTACTACGTAATTTAATTGCGGATGCAATGAGATACCAAGGTTAGCCGGGATCGTCCAAGGAGTTGTTGTCCAGATGATGATCTTTACGCCTTCTTCGATTACACCTTTGCCATCTGTGACTTCAAAAGCAACATAGATCGATGCAGAACGTTTGTCTTGATACTCAATTTCAGCTTCGGCAAGGGCCGATTCACTTGATGGAGACCAGTAAACAGGTTTTTTCCCTTTATAAATATAGCCTTTTTTCGCCATTTCACCGAAGACCTTGATTTGCTGTGCTTCATATTCAGGCTTTAATGTGATATAAGGATTATCCCAATCACCACGGACCCCAATTCTCTTAAACTGCTCACGTTGATTGTTAATCTGAACATAAGCATATTCTTCACAAAGCTTTCTGAATTCGGCAATGCTCATTTCTTTCCGTTTCACGCCTTTTTTTGTCAATGCCGTTTCGATTGGAAGCCCATGCGTATCCCAGCCAGGTACATACGGTGCTTGAAAACCGCTCATCGATTTAAATCGGACAATGAAATCCTTTAAAACCTTATTCATTGCATGGCCCATATGGATATCGCCGTTAGCATATGGTGGTCCATCATGCAAAATGAATAAAGGCCGTCCTTCCGTTTGTTCTTGCACTTTTTTATAGATGTTCATTTCATTCCATTTTTCTTGGATTTCCGGCTCACGTTTCGGTAAATTCCCCCGCATTGGAAATTCAGTTTTAGGCATCAATAAGGTATCTTTGTATTCCATTATAAAATCCTCCATCCATCTTTATAAAAATTCATTCGAACCGATGACTTGATATCCGGCCAAAATAAAAAGCCCCCTCATCCCTAAAAAAGGGACGAGAAAGCTTTGCTTCCCGCGGTACCACCCTGGTTAGAAAGATTCACAAAGTGAATCCAACCTCTCGAGCATTCGTAACGTGAATGAAACGCTTCATTTACTTTCTGCAAAAGCAGGTTCAACTCAGAACTCAAGGGTGATCTTCAATATCTTCGCTTATTCCGGGCTTTCACCATCCCCGGTTCGCTAAAAATAAGTGTGTGAAGAATTTACTTTCCCTGTCATCGTCTAATGTCATAATGAATAGTATTGTTAAAAAATTATATGCGAAAAAAGTGTTCAAAGTCAAGGAATCGTTTAAATTTCCTCTTCCACTTTCTCATTTAATTCTATTTCAGTCGCATCTACTTCATAATCCAGCAGGTGGTCCCAATCGTCATTGTCCAGCAAATCCAGCTGCGCTCCGACAAGCATTTTAAAACGTGTCCGGAATACTTTGGATTGCTTTTTCAAATCTTCGATATCCATCGCTATTTTCCTTGCTTTCACAAGTGACTCATTGACGATCCGGTCCGCATTTTTCTCTGCTTCCTTTATGATCAGTTTCGCTTCTTTTTGGGCATTGCGCCTTAATTCTTCGGCTGCCTCTTGTGCGACAATAATCGACTTATTTAGTGTACCCTCGATTGTCGTAAAATGTCCCAAACGATCATAAGTCTCGTTCAGCTTATCCTCAAGTTCTTTCTTCTCTCTCAAAATCAATTCATAATCCTTAATGACCTGATCGAGAAATTCATTTACTTCATCTTCATCATACCCTCGAAATACTTTGTTAAATTCCTTGTTATGTATATCTATCGGGGTTAAGGGCATTACGGCACCTCCAGAACGGTTTCTACTCTAGTATGTTAAAACTCTATATTCGACAATAAATGTATGAATCCTGCTTGATATTGAATTATTTTTGTCTGCCTAACGAGACTCTCCACTTATCCTTCTTGGTTTTCCCATCAATTGAAGCTATTTTACATCTGCCAAAACCTCTGATTGAAAGTGTATCACCCTCACGGCATTCTTCCGAGACGTTTTCCGTTTGCTTGAAATTAACCTTTACTTTTCCTGATGTTATCAAGGCCTGGGTTTTTTGACGGGACATATTCAGGACGGACGATAGCACACTGTCAAGCCTAAGGGAACTGACTGTGGTGACCTGCTCTTCCCATTTTTCATTAACTTGGATGATATTCTCGATTGGAAGCCTTTTGATCGAAACGGAAGCGCTACCTATTTTCTCCAGGTTTCCTGTGAGGTATAAATCCATCTCTCCGGCAGCGATAAATTGAATATGCTCCTCCGTCACTATTATATCACCAAATTTTTCACGTTTTACCCCTAGTGACATCAAGGTTCCAAGTATTTGCCTATGTTCAAGCGTAACAAACTTTTTTGGATAGGAGATATCGTATAAGGAGATATTGAAATCCGATGGTTCAGGAGAGTAATAATCAGGGTAAATGAGCACACGCTTTCGCTCTACGAAATCGCTCCCGCCATTAAATTGCATTTTCGCATCCGGATCATTCCCTAATAAGGAAGTAAGGATTTCCTGCTGGCGCGGATCAAGAAAATCAGATAGTTTCGGAGCGTAGGAATTCTTGACCTGATCGATCCAATTCATTGCCTGATCAATAAAATCTTTTTCCTCCGGCCTGAAATGCTGATAAATACTCATGATTGAATAAATGCTCCTTAGTTATCAAATTAATGGTCGATCATAAGGAATTGATTTAATTGTTCTTCGTTGCTACTACACAGCGGAAATTTTCCGACTGTGTAGTAATATGCATGTTAGGTTAATTGTTGTTGATCATCCTATTAAAGTCTGTAGGTAATAGATTCCATAACCGCTGGCAAAGTTAAGCACCAGCAGGGCCACAAGCGGTGAAAGATCAATCATGCCAAGTGGCGGTATGAACTTTCTGAACGGTTCTAAATACGGTTCGCAAATCTTTTCCAGGAATTGACCAATCGATGTCTCCCTTGCGTTGGGGAACCATGACATCAATATGTAAACGATTAATGCCATTGAATAAATTTCAATTAAATAATATAAACCTTGAAGCACTAAACCCATTAACCATTACCACCTCGCTTCTTCGTACTCCTCATCGGCGGCGAAGCCGGTAATATTACCGGAAACATCGACGTTGTCCGGGGTACATAAGAATATATCTGTTCCGATTTTTTGGATGTCCCCGCTGATTGCATAGACAGTCCCACTTAGAAAATCGATGATTCGCTTTCCTTGATCATGCTGGATTCGTTGAAGGTTCACAACTACTGCACGTCTATTTTTTAAATGGTCAGCTACCTCCTGGGCTTCTGCATAAGCTCGAGGCTCCAATAATACTACTTTAGAAGATTTCTGTACGCTTTGCAAACTTACGATATTCTGATTGGTATTATTCCCTGCAGAAGCGGGCTGCTGTTGTTTAGCTGACTTCACGGCTTTAGGTTCAGCCTCCTCTTCTTCCAACTCTTCATCCTTGTACTCATACTCATCATCCAGCGCGAAATAAGATTTAAATTTTGATACGAATGACATCTATAGCGTACCTCCTTAAAATTATTCGCCTACAAGTGCAGTACCAATCCTAATCATTGTAGCGCCTTCCTCAATGGCAATCATGAAATCATTGGACATCCCCATGGACAATTCAGTGCAGGGAGCATGCTTCAAACCGGCATTTTGTATTTCCGCCTGGATGCCCTTTAGTTTCCGGAAGCACTCCCGCAAAACCTGTTGATCATCAGTCAATGGAGCCATCGTCATCAATCCTGCAACATTCACCTTATCAAAATGAGATAACCCTTTTATGAAATCCATTGTCGCTTCAGGATTCAAGCCATGTTTTGATTCTTCACCTGAAACGTTCACCTGCACTAAACAGTTTATCGGCTCATTTGCGCGTTTTTGAATTTCTTCTGCCAAAGAAATGCGATCCAATGAATGGATATACGCAATTTTATCGATGACATTTTTTACTTTGCGTGTTTGCATGGAGCCAATATAATGCCAGTTGGGCTTGTCCTTCAGCACTTCATATTTTTTCAATAGCCCTTCGTCACGGTTTTCACCCAAATCGCTTATTCCCGCTTCCAATGCTTCCTTTGCTCTCTCGACCGAAACATATTTTGTCACTGCGATTAACTTTATACCTTCACGGTCCCTGCCACTATTTTCACATGCTATATTTATTTTTTCTTCGATGTTTTTTAAATTGTCCACTACTTTCACTGTTACCCTAAATCCTCCTTCCAACCGATAAAACTCATCAATCTACCTGTCTTTCCGTTATCGCGGCGATGTGAAAAAAACAATTCATGATCACAGCTTGTACAGTATGATGAAACGTCGATCTGACTTTTTGGAATTCCTGATTTTTGAAGAATCAATGCATTAAGTTGCTTAAGATCCAATCGATATTGTCCTTCACTGATTAAATTATAGGGCTTTTCGTCATTATCTACCAGCAAATTCTGCACTAAATCGATGACTTTAGCATCAACTACATAGCACTTAGAACAAATCGACGGCCCAATAACAGCAAATATCTCCGTTGCCTTTATACCCTCATTTAGCCATGCCTCAACCATTTTTCGTGCAATTCCATTAACGGTACCCTTCCAGCCGGCATGTGCCACCCCAATCAAACCATGTGCCGGAGCAAGAAAGTATAAAGGCACACAGTCCGCATAGCAAAGAGTCAATAAAACATTTTGATCCTTCGTATAGAATCCGTCAGTTGCCTTAAAGGCTGAATCATAATCCATCGAACCCCTCCCGCCATCGCGTTCGGTAACATGATGGATTTTCGTTTCATGCGTCTGCTCGGCCCCTACCCATTCATTAAGCGGAAACAACAGCTTATCGGCTAAAATCCTGCGGTTTCCCTGGACATCTTCAAGCTTATCCTTGACATGAAAACCGGTATTCAATGTTTGGAAATCCCCTGAACTGACTCCCCCATTCTTTGTGGTGAAGCCCGCTACGAGCTGGAGATTTTGTTGTCTCCAGCTGTCAATGAGCATATATTGGTCTTTTATTAAAACAAATGGCTCTTTCATCCTTTAACCTCTTTATTTTTTAGTCTAGTGTATCATATATTTGCGCCATGTACCTTTAAAACCGTTCATCTTTCAGCTCAGCTTGAAATACTGTCTGATGTTCAACAAGAATGACATCCGCACCTATTTTTTTTATTTTGCGCCATGGGATTACTATATCCTGTTCCCTGCCGAAGAAGCCCATTAGCCTTGTTCCATTTGAAACGATGATGGCCTCTATTTTCCCTGTGGACGTATTGATTTCAAGATCTGACATATTACCTAGTTTCTTTCCATCCGCTATATTGACGATATCCTTAATTTGAAATTCGGAAATCCTGGTCACATCACTCAGCTCCTCAAAATTTCATCATGGATGTTGGTCCTATTCCTATGTATATGACATGATTCACTCAAGGATGAAGAATACGATAAATAAACGTCCATTCATTTCATGACTTCCCTTCTGAAAGGGGTTTTTCACAAAATAAAAAAGCCGCTATGGAAAAGTTGCTGATAAGCGGGTAATCGGCATTTGCCCTACCCGCTTCAGCTAACTTTTTCTCATGTCCAGCTTCTACTGTTGGATATTTTTATTCATTTGCTTGATTGCCGCTTTTTCCAATCGGGATACCTGCGCTTGTGAAATGCCAATTTCCTCGGCTACCTCCATTTGCGTCTTCCCTTGGAAGAAACGTTTGCGAAGGATCATTTTTTCCCGGTCATTCAACCGTCTCATTCCTTCATTTATAGCTATCTCATCAATCCAGGTACTATCTTTATTTTTTTCATCACTCAGTTGGTCGAGTACATAAATCGGATCCCCGCCATCATTATAAATCGGTTCAAAAAGGGAAACTGGATCTTGTATAGCATCTAGTGCAAAAACAATTTCTTCATGAGGTACTTCCAACACCTTGGCGATTTCTTCAGCTGTCGGCTCACGAAGGGTCTGGCTTATGAGCTTTTCTTTTACCTGTAAAGCTTTGTAAGCGATGTCTCTCAAAGAACGGGATACCCGAATCGGATTATTGTCACGAAGATATCTTCTGATTTCTCCAATAATCATCGGTACAGCATACGTTGAAAACTTAACATTTTGACCTAGGTCAAAGTTATCTATCGACTTCATCAACCCTATACAGCCTACCTGAAATAGATCATCTACATACTCTCCCCGATTGTTGAAGCGTTGAATGACGCTTAGAACGAGTCGAAGATTCCCGTTTACCAGTTTCTCTCTTGCTGAAATATCGCCATTTTGCAGTTCTTTGAAGAGTTTTCTCATTTCTTCATTCTTTAAAACCGGTAATTTTGATGTATCCACACCGCAGATTTCAACCTTATTACGAGACAAAATTATTCCCTCCTCACAGGAGCGCTGTACAAAAAACAGTATTTCCGCGGGAGGAAAAAATATGCACATGGCTAGAACTGAAAATCACCATTATTTTTCATTATGGCTGCCAAAGTATTGATTTAATTGGCATTTATCCACTTTATTTTTTTACACCATTTTATTAAATTCTTTTCGAAGCCTCTTAATAATCCTTTTTTCCAAACGTGAAATGTAAGATTGGGAAATCCCCAGCATATCGGCAACATCCTTTTGGGTTTTTTCCTCTCCACCTGCAAGTCCAAACCGGAGTTCCATTATCTGTTTTTCACGCTCGGATAACTGCGTAAGTGCTTTCGTCAACAGCTTGCGGTCAACGTTTGCCTCGAGGTCTTTCGTGATAATGTCATCGTCAGTCCCAAGAACATCGGATAACAGAAGTTCATTTCCATCCCAATCAATATTCAGGGGTTCATCAAAAGAAACTTCAGAACGGATTTTATTATTTCTACGTAAATACATTAATATTTCATTCTCGATGCATCTCGAAGCATATGTAGCGAGTTTAATTTTCTTTTCAGGATTGAATGTATTCACAGCTTTTATCAAACCTATGGTACCAATGCTAATTAAATCTTCAATATTGATGCCCGTATTTTCAAATTTCCTGGCAATATAAACAACCAGCCTTAAATTCCGTTCAATTAAGATCGATCGTGCAGCTTCATCGCCCTTGGGTAATTTATTGATCAGTATTGCCTCTTCTTCCTTTGAAAGGGGCGGTGGCAGTGCCTCACTCCCTCCTATATAAAATATTTCGTCCGTTTTCAATCCGAGCTTGAACAATAGTTTGTACCAAAAATAAGTGAGCCGAAGAATGAATTTCTTCAAAATAATTCTCCCTTCTAATAAACGGATTATGGGTCTAAATTTAGAGTGAATCAAAAAGTTCAGGAGGCATTTTGCACCGGTATCCCGGTTAACATTTTCGGATGAACGATAGATTGATAGCTATTGTCGGGAGAGAGTTGCTGAAAGGTAAACGATACGAGACCCTGCTTAACATGATATTCTTTTTCTCCTTT
This sequence comes from Peribacillus sp. YIM B13481, assembly GCF_042787985.1. Classification (NCBI taxonomy): domain Bacteria; kingdom Bacillati; phylum Bacillota; class Bacilli; order Caryophanales; family Bacillaceae; genus Peribacillus; species Peribacillus sp. YIM B13481. Next base: position 15,473 of record NZ_JBHZPE010000011.1, on the reverse strand, counting down.
TAAGATTTTAATGTAATCCGGTTTGATTGCGGTTAACAGCTGGTGTTCATGACCAACGACTTTAAAAGGGATGACACGCATTCTACCAGTCCATGAATACTCGGGCTGTACTTCCTGGCTAATCAGGTTATCAGGGTTTTTAAAGAGCTCTAGCATATCGTCTGGAATTCCCGCTTCCCCGCCTGAAAGTGAAATGATCATGACTGGGGAACGTGTAATCGGATCATATAATTGATTGCCGCTATCCACCAATCCATGAAACGTACCTTCAAAGTCAGAAATTTTAACCGAGACCGAAACCATTTGTTCATGCGAAAGCTTTGTCATCTCCATCCCTTCAAGTGTCCTCTTGGAAAATTGCCAAGCGAGCGGGAAGCCAATCATTACAAATATCCAGCTGACAGGGTCACCAAAACGATTGATTCCTGCATATTGGCCAGGGTCCTTGGAAACGATTTGAAATTCAAATAGGTAGTGAAGTCCAAGAAGGATTCCTCCCGATAAAAACGTCACAAAATATAAGGTGGCCACCGATTTCATAAAAAGTTTTAACCTATTAAACCCAAAGGTTGCTAGCACCATGACCAGGGATACTAAAATCTTCATGTACACTCGGTCGGCAATTGCATAAAAAGGAGTGAATGCCAATACGATAATGAGGGAGCCTATCAGCCCGCCGATGCATACCCGCCAAAGAGCTACCCTTCGTTTGAGGATGATGGCGGTCCAATATAAAAGGAGGCAATCAAATAACCAATTCAATAACCAGATCACATCTAAATATAAGGTCAAATACCTACCCTCCTTTTATGAGCTAACCTTCCACTAGCAAAAAGTATAGCGTACCTGCCCTAAGAAAGTGTGTCACTTTTTGTACTGAAAACTTAAGAGTTTTTCAGTCATTTTTACCCTTTTTGTAGAAAAACAGCTATTGATATTTTCAATACTGTCTTAGAGTCTATCCTGCTCCCTTTTACTTCTGTCGATTTATGTTATAAAAGTTTAATAATTTCTCGATGCTCTTTTCTTTTTTCATTTACGTATGAAAAGTGAACGAAAGCTTAACGAAAAGAGGGTACTTACCCCAGATACTCCATCATGCAGCGGAAACAGGTCTTCCACCGCATAGGGACATTTAGACATCAATCAAGGATGCTATTATTAAGATTTCAGCTAGCCTTGGAATCGAGTGACACCACTCGAGAAAAGTCCCATTATTCCAAAGTCCTTGGAATCGAGTGCTTTTTTAGGCATGCATCTTTTAAACGGCAAAAAACCGTCCCCAAATGGGAACGGCATATGACGTCGATATTAACGACGTCTATTACGGTTACGGAGGAAGGTTGGAATGTCCAAAGCCTCTTCACCTTGATTAGCATTACGTGCAGGCTGTTCATTGACTTCTTCTCTCTTCACTTCACGCTTCACGTTTGACTGTGGCGTTTGTTGTGCCTGAGGTCTTGATTGCTGCTGTTGTCCGAGTGTGGGACGTCCAGTAGGCCTTATTGAAGCTTCAACCTCGTTAAAGCCTGTGGCAATCACAGTAACGACAATTTCATCTTTAAGGTTTTCATTGATAACCGAACCAAAAATCATGTTTACGTCTTGATCGGATGCAGTAGCCACGATATCGGCCGCTTCCTGGACTTCAAAAAGACTTAGGTTCGTTCCACCTGTTATATTCATCAGTACGCCTTGGGCACCATCAATCGATGTTTCAAGCAGCGGACTGGAGATGGCTTTTTTTGCCGCCTCTGCTGCACGGTTTTCCCCGGAGGAAATCCCGATTCCCATAAGAGCGGAACCTTTGTTGGACATGATGGTCTTAACATCGGCAAAGTCCAAGTTAATAAGACCTGGAACTGCAATTAAATCTGAAATCCCTTGTACCCCTTGACGTAGAACATTATCGGCTTCACGGAACGCTTCAAGCATTGGCGTGCTTTTATCGACGATTTCAAGAAGACGGTCGTTCGGAATGACGATTAGTGTGTCAACCGATTCCTTCATGGATGAAATGCCGCCTTGAGCCTGTGTTGCACGTTTTCGGCCTTCGAAAGTAAATGGACGAGTAACAACACCCACTGTAAGAGCCCCTAAATCTTTAGCAATGCCAGCGATGACAGGAGCCGCTCCCGTTCCAGTACCGCCGCCCATTCCAGCAGTTACGAATACCATATCGGCACCTTTAAGCGCTTCTTCAATCTGCTCTTTGCTTTCTTCTGCAGCTTTTTTTCCTACCTCCGGATTGGCGCCTGCACCTAGACCGCGTGTAAGCTTCCCACCGATTTGCATTTTAATTTCTGCTTTTGATAGATTAAGTGCCTGTGCGTCTGTATTGACAGAAATGAACTCGACACCCTGTACACCATGCTCGATCATTCTGTTTACCGCATTGTTTCCGCCGCCGCCAACACCTATTACTTTTATCGTTGCTAATTGTTCTAAATTAGAATCAAACTCCAACATGACAATCCTCCTATTTTGACGAAATTCCCGATTCTTAATGATTGTTATTCAAAAAAGTAACCCAGGATTTTTTTGAATTTAGATTCACCTTTTTCACCTTGGTTTTTAGCCGTGTTCTCTTTGCTTTTCTGAGAAACCTTTTGGCTGCGCTGGTCATTATCTTCTTGTGCTTGTCCAGCTGCTACAGGAGTTTTATTAGCGGTGTTTTTTTGCATTCTCTCTTTCTTGCATGCGTGTTTAATCAGACCAACAGCTGTCGTATAATGTGGTTCCCTAACACCGATGTAGTTCGGTTCAGCTGTCCTGACGCGGTTTTGGAACACATATTGAGCAAGCTCCAGGACTCCCGGCATCTTAACTACGCCCCCGGTCAACACAAAACCACCCGGAATATCCTGGAAGCCAAGTCTTCTCAAGTCATCTTGAATCAACTCGAATATTTCGGTCACACGCGCTTCAATGATATCCGAAAGCATTAACTGGTTGCAGGGTTGCTGCTGGTCGCTGCCGATGATCGGTATTTGGAATACTTCATCTTCAGACGCGTCATCATAAAAGGCATGTCCATGCTTTACTTTTATTTTCTCAGCTTCTTCCATCGTAGTCCTTAGAACGATGGAAAGATCCTTCGTAAGTGTTTCCCCGCCTATCGGTATCACAGACGTATATTGTAAATAGCCTTGTTCGAAAATTGCAAGAGTCGTGGAACCTCCCCCAATATCGACAAGTGCCACACCAAGTTCTTTTTCATCCTTGGATAAAACAAGGGAACCTGCGGCTAAGGGTTGAAGAGCGATATCGGTTATTTCTAACCCTGCCCTTTCCACACAACGCAGCGTATTATGTAAAATTGTCCGAAGACCTGTGATTAAAATCCCTCTCATTTCCAATCGAACACCTATCATGCCCCTTGGATCACTGATTTCATCAAGTTCATCAACTTTGTAATGAATCGGCACCACGTCGATAATTTCCCTGTCGGACGGTATCGTTATTAACTCCGCCGCTTCCCTGACACGGAAAACGTCATGCTCAGTAATTTCTTTATTGTCACTGGATACCGCTACTACCCCATGACAAGGCTGAAGCGTCACGTGATTTCCACTTATACCTACGATTACCTTTGTTATCTCCATCCCAATCATCCGTTCTGCTTGTTCGACAGCCTTTTGAATGGATTGGACGGTTTCATCTATACCGACGATTGAACCCTTTTTGAGCCCTTCTGATTTAACATTTCCAACGCCGATTATATTTAATGTGTCATTGACCATTTCCCCAATGATAACTTTTACACTGGATGTACCGATGTCAAGACTTACGTATATTTCGTTGCTGTTCATTCCATGGCACCTCCTTCAGGTTTTACATGTATTAGTAGAATAACATTTTTATATCTAAAGACTTATTCATTATAAAATAACAGAACTGATTACAACAACTCGCTAATTCATTATGCTTTTCATTTATCATTTCCCAAACAAACTCGTAGATTCTTCTGTTTTAAAGTGCTTATTGTTCGCTTCTCAACATAACTGATATCATTTCTAAACTAGATACTGCCATAAACTATTCGTCATTTACAACTTAATTCCCTTTAAAATTATAGATTTTTTTTCTGCTTTTTACGGGAAATGGACCATTTTTCAATTAGTATCCTTCTAATCAGGGCGATATTTTGAAAGAGCCTTACGCCGAACACAAAGATTGCGGCTAAATACAAGTCTACACCAAGATGTACACCTAGAAAAGCCAAACCTGCGGCCAAAATAATATTAAAGAAGAATCCTGTTACAAATACAACTTCATCATAAAGGTTTTGCAGATGAGCCCTTATGCCTCCAAATAAGGTATCAAAAGCAGCAAGCACGGCAATGGAGAGATAATTTGAATATTCATGGGGGATATCGAAATCCACCAAAAAACCAAGGGTGATTCCAATCAAGAGTCCAAAAACTGGCAACCACATTACGATTCCCCCCCATCCATAATGGGTTCCATATGTTCCACATTAATAGCATTTTGGTAGGCCGGCAATGTCAACTCACCTGAAGGTGCCTTAATCAGCACTTCAAAATTATCTATAAAGAAATCATCCATAAGTTCAGATCCTTCAATACGCTGCTTCAATTTCGTTGGATTAACGGTAATTGCCTTTATTTCGACCGGGTAATCAACTAGAGGGTATCCGTCTATTTTCGGCTGCCCATTTATATCACGTATAACCGATGTTGAAATATACCTTTGTCCTGAAATGGAAATTTCGTCAGCGCCAAACCTATACATTTCATTTATGAGCCGAATGATCAATACAGGTGAAATATACTCGATCCTCTTACCAAGAAGGATTTCTTCTTTTATAGGCTGTATAGACACGATTACCCCTTTACCTTTTATTTCGGTCAAACCTGCATCAGTCTTTAATTCGGTCAGGGTGTCACGTAATACTTCCTCTTTACTCTCATTTTTCTTTGTTTCATAGGATGCAATTTTCCCCTCAAGCTTACTGATACCCTCTATTAATTCCGCCTGGGTCTGCTGTTCTTTCAATAAATCATTTTTCAGCTCCCACATATCCCTTGTATCGGAAACGACAGGGTGATTCACCAAATTGAATTGAATTGCGAGCATGAAGCCAGCAATCAAAGTAACCAAACTAAAAGAAAGCTTTTTTTTCATTTCCAGTTTCTCACCAATCTTTCATCGAATCCGGCGATCTAATCACCCTCCAATAATTGGATCAAAAATGATATTCTTTTGCTTTTCCACTGTAAAGATAATATTCTCATTAACCAGCTGTTCCTTTATGCCACCGGGTAAGTCCAGTGAAGCACCCAGGACATCAGGGTCCCCAATCGCAGAAATGATAAATGGAGCTGGATGCTGATGGCCATCAATTGTGATCACAGGCCCATTACATACTATGTAAGAATCATGATTTAACCTTTGACCGTTAATCGCAACAGCCTCTGCACCTGATATGTATAGTTCATTGACGACCTTGAAGACATGCTGTTCATGAACCAGGTAGTTATTAACATTGGCCTCTGAGTCCATATCTGTACCATCTTCAAGAGTCACCTGAAGGCCTGTGCCTTTCACTTTCACTTTTCCAAGAAACATCCGGTATTTTTCCGTATCCTTGGCCAAATTGAAAAATAACTGCTTTTCCTGCGCTAGGTCTTTTTCAATTTTGGATACATTTTCTTGCTTTTGAAGGAGTTCATTCTGAAGATCCCTGTTCTGTTTCTCTTGTTCGATCAGTTGCTGCCTTAGCTCATATTCCTGATCCCAGGCTTTATCCTTCACTACTCCTTTACCATCTTTGGTCAGATTGTAAGAGAAGGCAATCATAAATCCGAGAACAACGCAAACTAGGGGTAAGACCACCCGTTTGCCATTAATTTTCCTCATTGGTGCCTTCCTTTTGTTCAGCGTCTTCATATGCTTTAAAATAAGAACCCACTTCCAGATCAATGACTCCCTTTACCTTTGGATCCAACTGGCTGACAATCGATGGGTAGTGGATCATTTTCTCGTATAAAGTCCGGCTTGTCGCACTTACTTCAAACCCATCGTTCATAAACATGACGATATGGTAGTCATCGGTTTTGGTTGGAGCATAATGAATTTCAGATATGGCATTCTGAATCTCGACAGGAAGCTTGTCCAGCTCTTCTAAAAGCAACTTTAATGCTTTACCCTCTTTGAAACCAATTAAAACCGGGGCAAATACTGGAATTTCGCCTGTTGCTAATTCCTCCAAAACCGACCCGTTTTCCAAAATTGGAGCAAACTTGCCATTATTGGACAGATATGCCATCCTATTATGTTCCGAAACCGTGATTTTAATGGAATTAGGAAATACAGGTGTTACCTGAACGCTTTTTATTTCCTTATTTTTTTTGATATTAGCGGCGGCGGTCCCTGTGTCAACCTTCCAGATGCTTTGATCCTTCTTCACCTTACTCAATTTAATGATCTGCTTGGAAGTAAAATAACGATTCCCCTCTACCTGCACGGATTTCACGTAGCTCAACGGGGATAAGAAATACAGCACACAAGCAACCAGAATGAAGAAAAGGGAAAGCAAAAGAACAAGTCGCCTGTTTGCTTTGCTTTTTCTTAATTGTTTTAATTTCGGGATGCGGTCCTCAATGGAAACGATTTTTCCCTTTTCCATCCCATTCACCTCTTCCTGAAAAAATGGATGGTTTATGACACAGTACGATTCAAGACAAACTTAAAATTTGTTTTTAATAAACTTTAAAAGGTATCACATTATAACACAATATTTGGATATAAAGAATAAATCCTCTGTTATTTCCGGCCGATAATTTCCACTTCTGTTTCCATTTCAATTTCAAATTTATCATACACAGTATCCTTCACATGCTGTATCAAGGCTTGAACATCCGCAGCACTTCCAGTACCTGTGTTAACGATAAAGTTTCCGTGCATCGGTGAAATCTGCGCTCCGCCAATCGAGTGTCCCTTCAGGCCGGCATTCTCCACCAATTTACCTGCATGATGTGGAAGTGGATTCCTGAATATGCTACCGGCACATGGCAGATTATACGGCTGGGTTTCTTTTCGATAATTCTTGTTATTCTGCATTCTTTCAACGATTTCGGTTTTATTACCCTCTGTCAATTGAAAAATGGCCTCCAGTACGATTCCAGGTCGTTTCTTTTGAAGTAGAGAGGTTCGATATGAAAACTCCATTTCTTCCTTCGAAAGCCAAGCTAGGGTTCCATCTTCAAAAAGAACATGCGCCTTCTTGAGGATTACACTCATATCGGAACCGTGCGCACCAGCGTTCATATAGACAGCTCCGCCGACCGAACCAGGGATCCCACTGGCAAATTCCAATCCTGCATATCCTTTTTTACTAATTTGAACGGAAAGGCTGACAAGTGACACCCCAGCTCCCGCTTTAATCTCGCAGCCATTCAACTCGAAATGATCAAGTCCTTTACCCAATTTAAGTACGGCACCTTCAATTCCGCCATCACTTACAAGTAAGTTCGAGCCCCTGCCAATCGCCCTCCATGGTATCCCATGTTCTTTGATGACCTGCATCGTTTTTTCTATATTTTCAATGGATGATGGCACGATGAATAAATCAGCCGGCCCCCCAATTTTCATAGTTGTATGATTCGCAAGCGGTTCTCGTTCAAGAACTTTGCCGATTTTCATTTCAGTTAATTGCTTTATCACTTTATCCATGATAAACCTCCTTGTTGTTCCAAAAATTCCAAGTTATGATTTTCATTTCCTCTTACATGAGGTCATTTATTTTACAAGATTGATAATACCTTTTAAACAGAAAAATGAGCAGAAGCAAGCCCCAGTACGGCCTAACCCTCTTATACTATAGTCTAAACAAAGCAGTATTGCCAATATTTATTATGGATTCCCCCACATTCATACATGGTAATATTTAAGCGGCATTTCATTTATTTCTAATTTCCGGCAAGATATCCTCCAAAATCAGTTTCCTGCAAGGGTTTTCATCGTAAGAATAAAAAAAGGAAACCCTGCGTATAACAGGGCTTCCCTTTGCCAACCATATATTTTCCTGATGTCAAAACCTTGAATAACGGCTAATATTCAGGAGCACTCCGATCGCCATCAACATAAGTGTCAAAGATGAACCGCCATAACTTAAAAGAGGCAAGGTGATACCTGTAACTGGCATCAATCCCGTTACTACCCCTATATTGATCATCACTTGAATGGCGACCATTGCAATGATTCCCACCGCTACAAGGCTCCCATATAAATCAGGGGCACCAAGTGCGATCCGAATGCCCCGCCAAAGCATGAGTGCAAATAACAATATGACCAGAGAGCCTCCGATGAAGCCAAGTTCCTCGGAAAGTATGGCAAAAATGAAATCGGTCTGCGGTTCTGGTAAATAGAAAAACTTTTGGCGGCTTTGCCCGAGTCCCAGTCCGAACAATCCACCGGGCCCGATTGCATAAAACGATTGAATCATTTGAAAGCCACTGCCCAAAGGGTCTTCCCAAGGATCCAAAAAAGATGTGATCCTTTTTATCCTGTACGGCGCTGACAAAATCAGACCGATAAAACCTACTACCCCTATTAGCCCCAAGCCGACAAAATGGCTGATTTTTGCCCCGGAAATAAAAATCATAACGATGCATGTTCCTACCATTACCGTTCCCGTTCCAAGGTCGGGCTGTAACATGATCAATCCAAATGCCAAAAACACTAAACCCAAGGATGGAAGCATCCCTTTTTTAAAAGAGGTGATCAGCTTTTGCCGTTCGGATAAAAACTTAGCCAAAAAAGCGATCATCGCTAGCTTCATGAACTCAGATGGCTGTACCGAAAAGGCACCTACACCAATCCAGCTCCTCGATCCATTTCTCGCCATCCCTATACCTGGTACAAGCACCGCCAATAACATAATGAAACATATGATGATGAGAATCTTGGCCCAAGTCCGCCACGTCCAATAATCCACATTCATGATGAAAAACATGGCTATGACACCAACGCAGGCAAACAGCAACTGCCTTTTAGCAAAATAAAACGAATCATCAAATTTATATGTTGCCCAAATGGCACTAGCACTGTAAACCATGATTAATCCAACGGTCAAAAGACTTAAGGTGACGATAATGAGAATAAGATCGGGATTCGATTTTTTTAATGGCACGGACATCCACCTCGAGGAAGTTTTTCGAGCCTGTACGAATATAAACATCAATGCTGATTGCTTGTCAGCACTTTAGTCAAAAAAAAAGCGATAACGGCTCATTATCGCTTTTTTCCAAGGTGTCAACGTAGAAGCAGGTTCACTTCTCTTTTGCGAAAGCTCTTACTTAAGTTTATGCACGGCTTCCATAAACATGTCTCCTCTTTGCTCAAAAGTTTTATATTGATCCCAGCTTGCACAAGCAGGGGAGAGAAGAATACAGTCGCCTTCATTTGAAAATTCAAATGCTGCCGGAACGGCCTTTTCTACATTATCGACACGTTTTATATTCGCTATTCCTATTTCTTTGGCTACCCGCTCAATTTTTTCTGCCGTTTCGCCAAAAGTTATCACGGCTTTGACATTTTTCATAGCCGGTTTTAACTCATCGAATTCATTTCCGCGATCCAACCCGCCTGCCAATAGGATGACAGGTTCCGTAAAGGATGTTAGCGCTTTGGATGCAGCTAGGATGTTCGTCGCTTTCGAATCATTATAAAACTTACGGTTTTCGATCGTCGCTACATACTGAAGACGGTGTTCCACACCAAAAAATGTTTTTAGGACAGTCTGAATGGCTTCGTTAGCGACACCCTTCAGTTTGGCCGCCGAGATGGCTGCAAGCACATTTTCCAAATTATGTTTTCCAGGAAGGGCTATCTCTGAAACATCAATGACTTTTTCTCCTCGGAAATAAACGGCACCTTCTTCCACATAGGCGCCATTCTCATGTTTCACTTCAGTTGAAAAAGGAACAAGTTCAGCCTTGGTCTTTTTCGCCATGGATAAAACGGCATCTTGATCTGCATTAAAAATCATGAAGTCTGAGCCTATTTGATTTTTAGTAATCGCAGCTTTTGCTTCTGCATATTCCTGTTTGGAGCTATGATAATCCAAATGCGCATCATATAGATTAGTCAAGATCGAGATTTCAGGACGAAACTCCTCTATCCCCATTAACTGGAATGATGATAATTCAATGACGATCGAGTCATCGGATTTTGCTTTTTCAGCAACACCAGAAGCAACTGTACCGATATTTCCAGCAATAAGCGGGGATTTTTCACCGATTTTCAACATTTCGAATACCAATGTTGTCGTAGTCGTTTTTCCATTTGTACCAGTGATGCCTATGAAAGGGGCCTCACTGATCTGATAGGCCAGTTCAACTTCCGTGATAACTGGAATCCCTTTTTCCAATGCCCCTTTTACAATAGGATTCCGATAGGGGATTCCCGGGTTTTTCACGATCAACTCGAAACCTTCATCAAGTAGCTCGATCGGATGACTTCCGCAGATGACTTTGATTCCCTGTTCAAGAAGTCCTTGGGCTTCAGGATTTTCCGATAATGGCTTCATGTCATTAACCGTCACGAAAGCACCTAATTTATGTAGAAGCGAAGCTGCCATCACTCCGCTTTTTGCCAATCCTAATACCAATATCTTTTTCTCTGAATACTTTGCAGTCTCTTTCAATTATATCCACACCTCTAAATAGATTCCGAGTACCGCACACAGCAGCCCCACTGTCCAGAAAGTCACGACGACACGCCATTCCGACCAGCCAGAAAGCTCATAATGGTGGTGAAGCGGACTCATTTTAAAAATACGTTTACCAGTCGTTTTAAAAGATCCTACCTGTAAGATGACAGAGAGGGTCTCAATGACGAAGACTCCGCCAATGATTACCAGGAGGATTTCAAGCTTGGTTAACAGGGCGATGGTAGCGATGGCTCCTCCAAGTGCCAAGGAACCTGTATCCCCCATGAATACCTTTGCAGGATGGGCATTGAATACCAAAAATCCTAGTACTGCACCGACAACCGCAACAGAAAATATAGCGACATCATATTGTGACTGACTCCAGGCCAAAATGGCAAAAGCACCAAAAGCAATGGCTGATGTGCCTGAGACAAGTCCATCAAGCCCATCCGTCAAATTGACGGCATTCGAAAAACCTACCAGCCAGAAAATAACGATGAAGAGATAAAACCAGCCAAAATCAACAGCATAGTCTGTACCTGGAATCGTCAATTCAGGATTAAAACGGTCTGTCTGCTTAAAGACGAAGTAAAAGATGACCGAAATCACAATTTGTCCAAGCAGTTTTTGCTTTGAAGTCAGTCCTAGATTACGTTTCATCACCACTTTGATGAAATCGTCCAAGAAACCTAATAAACCAAATCCTAAAGTAACGAATAATAATAAATAAGTTTCGGTTGATGGTTCCGAAAATTTAAAAGTCATGACAAGTGTAGCGATAGTAACAGATAGTAATATGACCAAACCGCCCATGGTGGGTGTTCCCGTTTTCTTCAGATGCGATTGTGGGCCTTCTTCCCTGATACTTTGCCCGAATTTCAATCTTCTTAAAAACGGGATGAAAACCGGCGAAAGAAGAACGGTTACTAAAAACGCCACCAAAATCGTATAAAAAATTACTTGTTCCAACATTCCTTACTCCCTCATTCCTAACACAATTCAAAATAAAATTCTGCTTGTTGTCATTTCTTGTTTGTTGACGGGACAAATTCACCGCTGGTTCATACTGAACCCAAACGACTTTGAATCGCCTTTTCTGCCTCTTCACGGTCATCGAAGTGAAGCACCTCGTCACCGACCAATTGATATGTTTCATGACCTTTTCCAGCAATTAAAATAACGTCTCCCTCATCCGCCTTGGCAACTGCATAACTAATCGCCTGCTTGCGGTCTTCGATAACCGTATATTCTTTGCCTGCTACACCAGCTTCCATATCCCGCAGGATTTGGGCAGCATCTTCACTGCGTGGATTATCCGAGGTGAAAATTGGGTCAGTCGCCAACCTGCATGCAATTTCGGCCATGATAGGACGCTTTGTCTTGTCTCGGTCCCCGCCGCAGCCCACTATCACAAAAATTTTCTTTTCAGCAAACTCACCAACAGTCTTTAGGACATTCTCTAAACTGTCCGGTGTATGGGCATAGTCAACTATGACCGGGAAGGACTGATTTGCTGTAATAAGCTCAAAACGGCCTGCAACACCTTTTATATCCTCAATTGATCTAATGGTCTCATCTAGATCGTTACCCGCGCACAGAGCGGCTGAGATGGCTGAGAGAACATTATAAACACTGAATTTACCAATTAGCTTCAACTGAATGAAACGCTCCTCTTTGCCCGCTGTCAAGGTAAATGATGTGCCATTTGCATCAATTTTTATGTCCTTGGCCCTGATATCCGCTTCTTTGTCTATCCCGTATGTAACGACTGTAGCAGCGGTCACTTTAATGAAATCAGCTGTTGCCTCATCATCAACATTAAGAACAGCATATTTTGGACGGTTTTCTATGTAGGCATTGCCGAGCTGGGAGAAAAATAATGATTTTGCCTGCCTGTATCTGTCCATAGTTTTATGGAAATCCAAATGATCCTGTGTGAGATTCGTAAAAACGGCAATATCATAATCACAGCCATGGACGCGACCAAGCTCAAGTGCATGCGAAGAAACTTCCATAATGGCCGTGGAAACAGACGCTTCGGCCATTTCATGAAAAGCCTTCTGCAGTGTAACGCTATCTGGCGTCGTATTCTTAGTTTCGTATACCGTATCGGCAACTTTTGTATACATCGTGCCAATCAATCCTGTTTTTTCATTTCGATCCTCGAAAATCTTTTCCAATAAGTGACTGGTGGTCGTTTTTCCATTCGTACCTGTAATTCCAATCAAGCGCATCTTTTGCGTAGGATGGCCATAAAATGCATCGGCAAGCATTGCCATCGCCCTGCTTGAATCCCTGACAACGATCACGGGAACATCGAGGTCAAGCGGCCTTTCTGCAATGACTGCTGCAGCTCCATGTTCTACAGCAGATTGGGCAAAATCATGACCATCGACTGTATAACCTTTTATACAAACAAATAAACTTCCGTCTATGACTTTACGGTTATCATTTTCAATGGAGGTGATTTCAGGATTTTCTCCTTCATACGTAAATAAGGAGTGTAAATAAGATAGTAATTTGTGAAGCTTCATTTTTCCATCCCTCTCAACTTAATTTGAGGATTCATTATATGTGATTAGTCTTGGCTTGTCGAGAAGCCAATTTCAATTATACGGGGTTATCACGACTCCGTAAACAAAGCGGCTGATGATTCTTCAGCCGCTTTAACTATTCATATATTATATTATACTTATTCTGTATTTTCGCCAAGATAAATTCTTATCGTGGACCCTTCTTTTACTTTAACACCTGGATCCGGAGCTTGATTTATGACTTTATCCCCATTGCCGGCAATATCCAGCTTAAGGTCGATGAGCTGGGTTTGCAACTCTTTTTTGCTGAGTCCCACAACGTCAGGTACCTCAACCATGACAGGATCCGTCCAAACCGTTTCCTTCTCAATCTGGTTTTTTCTTGGCTTGATGCCCATGGCCCTAAGTGAATCCTCCATGATATTCCCTACGATCGGAGCAGCAACGACCCCACCGAATTGTACTGTTCCTTTCGGATTATCCACCGCTATATAGACAACGATTTGCGGATCATCCGCTGGAGCGACACCAATGAATGAGAGAATATAATTATTTTCAAGGTATCGGCCATTTTCAGCTTTTTGTGCTGTACCCGTTTTCCCGCCGACTCGGTACGACTCCACGAATGCTCCTTTACCGCTCCCTTTAGCAACAACGGATTCAAGTGCTTCTCGGACTTTCTTCGAGGTTGCTTCTGAAATTACTTTTTTCTTCGCCTGTGGGGTCTTTCGCATCAGTACTTCTCCATTTTTTGGATCCACCAGTTCCTTTGCGATATAGGGCGTATACAACGTACCGCCATTCACAGCCGCCGATACCGCTGTCACCTGCTGAATGGGCGTTACGGCAACACCTTGTCCAAATGCAGTGGTTGCCTGCTCAACAGGACCCACTCGATCCATGTTGAACATGATTCCTTTTCCTTCTCCGGTTAAATCAATCCCCGTTTTTTGTCCAAACCCGAAATCATTTATATATTTAAACAGCTTGTCTTTACCAAGCCGGTTCCCTAATTCTACAAAACCAGGGTTACATGAGTTCTCGACGACTTCAAGAAAAGTTTGATCCCCATGTCCTCCGCTTTTCCAGCAATGCAGTGTAGAACCTGACACTTCCACATGTCCGGAATCATAAAAATGTTCCTTTTGTAAGTCGACCTTCCCTTCCTCCAGCGCTGCAGCAAGGGTGATGATCTTAAAAGTCGAACCTGGTTCATATATACTCCAAACTGGTAAATTGCGGTTATACACTTCTGAAGGTACATTTTGAAAATTAGCTGGGTCAAAGGTTGGCCTGCTCGACATCGCCAATATTTCCCCTGTATTCGGGTCCATGGCAATGGCAATTAGACCATCGGGGTTATATGTCGCCTCCGCATTATCGAGCTCCCTCTCCACGATTGTCTGGATTTTGCTATCGATCGTAAGCTTCAAGTTATCACCATCAACAGGGGGCTTATAGTCATCGGCCATATTTTCGAGCCTTTTCCCTTTCGCATCAGAATAAAATTTAACAAATCCTTTTTCCCCACTTAGTTCCTTATCATAAGACAATTCAATTCCCATCAACCCTTGATTATCGGAGCCCGTAAAGCCAAGAACATGCGAAAGATATTCACCAAATGGGTAATGACGCTTTGAATCTTCAGCGATATAAACACCCTTTATCCCTAATGCTTTAATTTCCTTCGCCTTTTCGTGAGATATCTTTCTGCCTTCCGGGATTCTGACGCTCATCGCCTGTTTCGTTAACCATTGATAAGCCTTTTCCTTTGTCATATCCAATATTGAAGCAAGCTGTTCCGCCGTTTCCCCAGGATTCTCAATCTGTCTTGGGATGACATAGACTGTTGGCGCAGAAATATTCGTTGCCAGCTCGACACCATTCCGATCCAGGATTTCACCTCGTTTAGCTTCAAAAGGAATATTCCTGCTCCAGGAATCTTTAGCCAGCCCCGTCAGCTTATCCCCTAAATAAAATTGTACAATTCCCAAACGGACATCAATGATAAAAAAAACAACGATACCCACTGCCAATGCGATTGCCAGCCGTTTTCGGACAGTAACATTCGAAACACGCAAAAACAGGCACCTCCATTTCATACATGGTTCAATATATGCTTGTCTGCCCGATGCTAGACTAAGAAACTTTTAAAGAAATAAAAAGGGAATCCGTTTGGATTCCCTCAGACTGTAGACAAACTCGATGAAAATCGAGTTTGTCTATTTTTTATGAGTTGTACAATTTGGCCGTTGATTGGA
>NZ_JBHZPE010000109.1:0-4381 GCF_042787985.1 Peribacillus sp. YIM B13481 | reverse complement strand
GGCAAAAATTCAAAGGGAATCTCAAAAAGGGGTTCGGAATTTTTTAATTCCGAACCCCTTTTGTCTACAAACTGAGGGAAATCCGTTTGGATTCCCTCTTTATCATCACTCTGTATTCTCTTTATTCGGTATATCCTCTGCAGCTTTAGGCTGGGTTAATTCAATATTGAAGGTATCTCCTTCCTTCATCTTTTTCCCAGCTTCGATACCCTGTTTACTCACATAGCCAGTTCCTGTAGTTTTCAGATCCAGTTTTGCAACCTTAGCTAATTTCATGACATCGCGCAAGGACCATCCCTTCATCTCAGGAACTTTCATTTCCCCTTCGGTTTTCAAGATTATTTTTTCACCCTGTAATAGGGTACTACCGGCTTTCGGGGATTGGTCGAGCACTTTACGCCCACTTCCGATCGTACTTACATCATAGCCAAGATCCTTCAGCTCTTTGACCGCTGAACTCTCGGTTTGATTCGTATAGTCAACGATTTTATTGGCTTTTTGTTTTTTAACATCAGAAGGTTTTATGTTCAGATATTGCAGGCTATTTTGCATGACAGGATTAAATATCTCTGACAAAGGATCAGCCCCGACATAAGATACACCTAATTTCGGCTGCTTGACCGCCACATACATGACCAACTCCGGGTCATCTTTTGGAGCCATACCTAAAAAGGAGAATACATAGTTATTTTTCCCTTCTAAATATTTACCTGTCGGACCAGCAATTTGTGCCGTTCCTGTTTTCCCTGCTACTTCATATCCATCAATGGCATATTTTTTCCCTGTTCCTTCTTTCGCAGAAATTACCGTTTCCAAATAGTCTCGGACTTGTTTTGCAGTTTCTGCCGAAATCGGTTCCCCTGTCACTTTCGGCTTTGTCGTTTTCAAAACTTTTCCGGTATCCTGATCGGAAATGCTTTTTATCACGTACGGCTGCATCATTTTACCGTCATTGGCTATTGCGGAAGCAGCCTGGATCTGTTGAATCGGCGTAACGGTCGAACCTTGTCCAAAGGAAGTGGTAACTTTTTCAAGCTTATACTTGTATTGAATTTTACCGGTTATCTCGTTCGGCAAATCTATCCCAGTTTTTTTATCGAAACCGAACTTTGTCAAATACTCACGAAAAGTATCCGCTCCGATCTTATCCATTGCAAGAGTAGCAAAAGCGACGTTAGAAGAACGTTGAACCCCTTCAAGAAAGGTCATGCTCTTCCCTCTTTCGATTCCGCTATGATCATGAATTTCCCCTGAACCCGCTTTGTAAGTTCCTGCAACAAAAGTTTCATTTGGATTAAAGACCCCTTCCTCAACAGCCGCGGCAAGGGTGAATGTTTTCATGGTTGATCCCGGTTCAAAGGAGTCTTCAATAGCCAGGTTACGCCATGTATCCGTTAGCCCGACTCTCGTTGTTGGGTTGAAGGAAGGCCTTTGCCCCATCGCCATAATCTCCCCTGTTTTGGGATTGGAAACAATCGCTATGATTTCCTCGGGATCGTATTTTTGTTGCACTTTGCTCATCGAATCTTCCAGGAGCGTTTGTATTTTCTTGTCGATGGTAAGCATGACATCATTGCCATTATCCGGAGCAACCACCTTTTCCTTTGTATCTGGCAAAAGGAAGCCCCAAGAGTCACTGTCATATGTCAGCTCCCCGTTTGTTTCCTGCAATTGTTTATTGAGGTACTTTTCAATGCCGAACTTACCAGCCGTTTCTCCCGTTTTTTCATCTTTTTCTACATAGCCAATCAGATGGGATGCGAAGATTCCATTAGGATAAAAACGTTTATTGGTTCTTCCGAATGTAATTCCCGGCAGTTCCAATTTTTCTATTTTCTGCTTGACGACCTGAGTCAGATCCTTGCCGGCACTACCGAACTCTACCTGGTATGCCTTTTTTTTCGTTAACCTTTCATAGATGTCCTGTTCATCCATGTCGATATATTTAGCAAGCTTTTTCGCAGTCATCTCCGGATCTTTGACATGCTCAGGTTCCTTTTTACTGAGTACAGCCCTTAAAATATAGGAGGAAGTATCCTCGGCGATGACTTCACCTTTTGTATCGAGTATGCTACCTCTTTTTGCTTTTATGCTCTGTGTTTTTTGATATTTCTTGTCGATTTTCGAAGCCAATACTTCCCCGCCTGCGGTACCAGTCACCTCAATATACAAAAAGCGGCAGATTAATACAAAAAAGAGCAGGCCGAATAAGAAAAATAATCCGGCTGCCCCATGCTTCATATTTTTTTGTTTCTGCATTATCACTGCACACCCTTCACATTATTCTCATTTAACTTGAACCCTAGAGCTGCAGCTTTTTTCCAAATTCTTTCGTATGTACTAAGTTCAGCAACCTGCACTTTCAAATCATCATTCACTTTTCCTTGTTCTTCAATTGAATTTTCCACTAGCTGTATTTCTTTATTCGTTTCATAAATGTCCGCTTGATTAGAGACTATTTTCACTCCCATAAAAGTAACCATGATAGCAAGGGCACATAGTAAGAAAACTTCACCAATGGATATCTTCGCTTTACGGATGACCACTGTCTGATGTGTCTGTTGCTGCTGTTGGTCTTCATTTTGCTGTTCTTGTATTTTTTTGGCTATGGAACTCATTCATGTTCCCCCTTACTGATTTTTTTCTGTAATTATTGCTTTTCGGCGATTCTTAGCTTAGCCGATCGGGAACGATTATTTCCTTCCAATTCTTCTTCTGAAGGTAAAATCGGTTTTCTCGTAATTATTTTCATAGGCGGTTTGAATTCATCCGGGATAACTGGAAGTCCCGGTGGAAGGTCTGGCAAGCTACTTGCTTTTTTAAATACCGTTTTACAAATTCTATCTTCAAGAGAATGGAATGTAATGACAGATATTCTCCCTTCTTTATCCAAAAGCGATATGGCTTGCTCTAAGGAATCTTCAAAGACACCAAGTTCATCATTCACAGCGATTCTTATTGCTTGGAAAACTCGTTTCGCAGGGTGTCCGCCTTTACGCCTTGCTGGGGCCGGTATCCCATCCTTAATTAGTTCTACAAGCTCAAACGTCGTTTCAATCGGTTTTATTTCACGAGCTGCTTCAATTTTCCTGGCAATTTGCTTCGAAAACTTTTCTTCTCCATATTGAAAGAAAATTCTCATCAAATCATGGAATGACCAGGTGTTCACGACATCATAGGCAGAAATGGCAGCACTTTGGTCCATCCTCATATCCAATGGTGCATCATGGTTATAACTGAAACCACGTTCCGGTGTATCCAATTGTGGGGATGACACACCTAAATCATAAAGAATCCCGTCTACTTTCTCGATTCCCCTGGCATTCAACTCTTCTTTTAAGTATTTAAAATTATTAGGAACAAGAACAATACGTTCGCCAAATCTTTCCAACTTATCCTTAGCATTCCGAATTGCCGTTTCGTCCTGATCAAAAGCATAAAGCCTACCATTGTCAGAGAGCTGTGAAAGTAAGTATTCGCTGTGACCGGCTCCTCCTAAAGTACAATCCACATAAATTCCATCAGGTTTGATGTTCAATCCATCAACCGTCTCTTTTAATAACACTGTTGTATGTTGAAACATGCTAGACATCCTTCCAATCAGTTATTGAGTGACTCTATTTTTGAGGGCAGCTTTAAATATCAAAGCCAATCATATTTTCTGCTATCTCAGCGAAAGAATCCTCCGAAGCTGAAAAATAGTTTTCCCAAAGGGATTTGCTCCAAATCTCAATACGATTGGTAACACCAAGAATTACACATTCTTTTTCCAATTGGCCATATGAAGTAAGCGGCGTGGGGATATTAATTCGCCCTTGTTTATCAATTTCGCATTCTGTAGCTGCAGAAAAGAAAAAACGGGTAAAGGCACGGGCATCTTTTTTTGTTAAAGGCAGGGCTTTAAGCTTTTCTTCAAGCAGCTTCCACTCTTCCATAGGGTAACCAAATAAACATTGATCGAGTCCGCGGGTAAGGACAAATTGCTCCCCGAGATCGTCCCTGAATTTCACTGGAACTATCAAACGGCCCTTTATATCGATGTTATGATGGTACTCTCCCATGAACATACCCACTACCCCCACATTCTAATCTCAATGTACCACATTCCCCCACCTTTCTCCACTTGTTTTTACTTTCTCCTTCCAAGTAAAAATTACCTTCTTTTCAACTTAAGTTTATTTAGTCAATTTATTTATTGAAACCTGCATTCCACTCGAATGGACTCAGACTAAGACGCAGTCCCACTATTTCTGTCGAAGTACTGCCAGTCAAGTGCCCTGGAACCAAAAAAAAGACAGGCTTTAACGAGGCTGCTGAAAAACTCACGTTTTTCTAACTAGTACGGTTAATCAAACTAAAAAAAGACAATTCTCATTCGATA
>NZ_JBHZPE010000108.1:0-4526 GCF_042787985.1 Peribacillus sp. YIM B13481 | reverse complement strand
GTCTCGCACTTCCGCTCCAATCAACCTTAAATAGTTTCGTTTTAAAAACAACAATCTTTACGAAAAGAGCCTTTATTAATGACACTGTATTGAACTAACCATTTTAAGTTAAGTAAACACAGCATAGAACAAAAACTTGATAGAATAATTGAGCTACTTGAAAATGATTAAAGAGAATAATTTCTTTTATGATTTCCAATTCATTTGTTTCCACACTTTGTTTATGCGACACAAAAGACATGTTCCCCATAAAGACAGTTCCAATCTTAAGCTACCCCCGTTAGCTTAAGAAGAAAAAACACCTTAGTTGGCATTTTTCGGCACAGTAAATTTGCTGGTTTATGAGCTTTCAATGGAGATTTTCTTCATTAATCGTTTTAATTTATCTTCTGTAGCTGTTCCATCTACTGGTGTATAGATACTGCACCTTAAGTCCATGTCCCCCTGGACTTTAAGAGAAGTTAAATTAAACAACATCTTTCCGGCTTTAGCATGTCTAAATTCAATCATCATTTCTGGAGCTTTACTCACTTGACTTTCTTGCCATAAAGACTGAAATTCCGGGTGAGAATTACTCATTTCTTTAATAAATAGGTTATACCATTCATCACCTAAGTAGTGACCATAATAGGCACGGAAAATGGAAAGAAACCCCTTAACAAAATGCTCCCAATTCACAGCTAATGCTTTTAATTCTTTTCTTGTAAATACTAGATGGATCAAATTTCGTTGATCATCCGGGAGTTGTTCAAAATCTAAAAATACATGTGCTGCAGCATTGTTCCAGCCTACAATATGACAATGTCGATCTGTAATGATAGTAGGACAGTACATCAACTCAGCTAAAATTCTTTCCAAAGAAGGACTAAGTTTTGGCTGATCCTTCTTTCGATCAATAATGGGTGATTTCACTTCTAAAGCTAAATCATATAGATACTCTCGTTCATCATTATTTAATTGAAGAGCTGTAGATATGCAATCCAATACGCTTGTAGAGACCTTTATATCCCGACCTTGCTCCAGCCACGTATACCAAGTAGTACTAACTCCAGCCAAATGTGCAACTTCTTCTCTTCGTAAGCCAGGTGTTCTTCTCCGTGTACCAGCAGGTATACCGATAGATTCAGGCTTTATTTGGGATCGCTTCGTTTTTAAAAATGAAGACAAAGCTTCAAGTCTGTTTTTATCATCCATTTCTAAAACCTCCATCATAACATTTAACTTAGTAGTTATTATACCAGGATAAACACTCACTTGTAATAGGATAATCCCGAAGTATAATACAACTATACTATTCATTTGGAGTGATGAAAAATGGAAAGAGTCGTTATTACCGGAATGGGAGTAGTCTCTCCTATTGGAAACAACGTAGATAAATTTTGGAGAAATCTGACTGAAGGGAAATCGGGCATTTCCTCTATTGATACATTCGACGTAAGCAATCATAAAGCAAAAATTGCAGGAATTATTCGTGATTTTAATGCAGATGATATTTTAGGAAAAAATGAAGCCCGACGTCTAGATCGCTTTTCTCAATTTGCTTTGGCTGCTGCTGAACAAGCCTGGACTGATTCTAATTTAGATATTGATGATATCAATCTTGAAAGACTTGGCGTATATGTTGGTTCGGGGATAGGAGGAATTGAAACATTGATTGATAATGTGGATACTCTTCGAGAAAAAGGTCCAAGACGAGTTAGTCCAACCCTGGTACCTGCCATGATTTCAAATGCTGCCGCAGCCCAAATTAGTATCAAGTGGAACGCAATGGGACCTACTATGTCACCTGTTTCTGCTTGTGCGATCGGAAATACAGCTATTGGTGAGGCATTCAGACTTATTCGCTTTGGAGAAGCAGATGCCGTTTTTGCAGGAGGAGCAGAGGCAGCTATAACAGATTTATCTTTAGCTAGTTTTGGTAATGCTACAGCATTATCAACGAGAAATGATAATCCAGCTAAGGCTAGCCGTCCTTTTGATGTAAATCGAGATGGGTTTGTCATGTCAGAAGGAGCAGGAATTTTAATCTTGGAATCTTTGTCTCACGCTTTACAAAGAGATGCAAAAATTTATGCGGAAGTCATTGGGTATGGTGCGAGTTCTGATGCCTATCATATGGTAGCTACACACCCAGAAGGTAAAGGAGCCTATCTTGCAATGAAAATGGCTTTGAAAAATGCAAAAGTTTCTCCTGAAGAGATTGATGTTATTAGCGCTCATGCAACAAGTACAGAAGTGGGAGATCGATCTGAAACACTGGCCATTAAAAAACTATTTGAATCAAAAGCTTATCAAATCCCAATAACAGCTAATAAATCTATGCTTGGTCACATGTTAGGAGCAGCAGGAGGCGTGGAAGCAATTGCCTTGGCAAAAAGTTTAAAGGAAGGAATTATTCCTCCAACCATCAACTTAGAAAAGCCTGATTCATTATGTGATTTAGATTATGTACCAGGTGTTGCTCGTAAAGTGGAAATAAGTATTGGTCTATCCAATTCATTCGGTTTTGGAGGTCATAATGCAGCTATCGTTTTAAAAAAATACGAGTGAATTAAATTTCGCTCGTATTTTTTTTATTAAAATTAAAGATCCTCAAGAGAACCTTTAGTTAGTAATGGGTCTTATAAACTTTGTGCCCCTATTCCTATTTTCTTTAATAAATAAATTAATTGTTCTTTCTCTTCGTTAGTAATGAATGAAACATTTTCTGAGATTGTTGCAACGTGTTTTGGGAAAATCTTGTCAAAAAGTGCTTTTCCTTCTTCCGTTATGACGACATTAGAAGCCCTTCTATCATTAGGGTTTGGTTGTCTTTCTACAAACCCTTTCTTTTCTAACTTATCTACGACATAGGTGATACTTCCACTTGGAATAGAGAACGTCTCACTGATCTTTTGGACCGGATGCGGACCTTTACTGTAAAGCAATTCAAGAATCATAAAATTTTCCCTACTAATATTATGACTTTCAATATCTTTCAGTACGTTTTCAGAAACAGCTTGGGAAGCTTTCAGCCAAACACGTAACAACCTCAAATCCAACTGACTTTGTTCATCTCCTTGATACATTCACCGAACCTCCTATTACAATAATTTTTAAAATTCAATTTAGGCTATCTTGGTTTTCTGTATAAAGGATAATCAACTTCAACTGGAATTTCTATTAGCAGCATCCGAAATTCTTCACCTTTAGGCTGAATGGTAAAGCTTTCAACTTTCTCTGATTGAATAATGATGAAATCCTTATTATCAAATGAAACCTCCAATTCATCAATAACACCGCCATTACCTCTAATAGCTAAACCAGCTAGTGCCCGATTAGGTGAAAGAGCATAATTATAGGTTGCACCATTTCCAAGTTCAACATCGTACATTTTGGCATCTGTCACGAGATTGATTGGTGAATGTTCACCTAATATCGTCTTAATCATTACACCGTTTTCCGAAGTGATTGGGAAATCTTCATGCACGTATTTTGAGTAAGCGGGTGTTCGCTTTATGGCTTTGCTTAAGTGCGGCTCGAACCAAATTTGAAACCCTTCTGACGGCTCAAGAAGAGATTCGGCATGTTGCACACCTGAGCCGGTTTGCATCACCTGAACACCACCAGCACCTACTTCACTAATCGTACCAAGCGTATCTTGGTGACGACCTCTCCCCTTAATGTTGTAGCTTAATATCTCAAAACCTTGATGAGGATGAAAACCAATACCACCTTCGCCCTCAGATTTTGCCCATGCCCAGTAAAATAATGGTCCTAGCCTATTTATTAGTGACCCTTCTCCAGAAAAGCCAATGGGTTTTTGTTCTATTATTTTACCGCCATCAAACTGCCCAAACGCCTGATCCTGTGGTTTAATAATTTTAATATCCATTCTCATTCCTCCTTTATGTTAATAATTAAAGCAATGAGCCAAAATTTATAAGTAATACAATTAATCCAAGAATTAATAAAACAATCGGCATCATCATTTTGCTTACAGAATCTTTAATTTTGATGTGTGTGAAAATTGCCCCAAGCATTGTCCCAACAATAAATAAACCACCCCACGCAGCTAACTTATCATTCCAAATACCTGAGATAACTAGTACTGCTCCAATAACTTCGACCAGACCTGTAAATATCCTAAAACCTCCTGGATACCCATAACTCCCAAATTCATCCACCATTTGCTTTGAACCGAACTTCATAAATCCAAACATTAGGAATCCTAATCCTAATATGCTTTGAAGAATAATTGATAAAACAGTCATTTATTTTCTCTCCCTTTAGCCTAATATTATTTATCCTAAACTTAGTACTTTTTTACCCTAACATTAGGATAAGTCTTGTGTCAACAAAAAAAACAACCCGATTTATGGTTATTGGGTTGTTTTTTATCTACTATTCAAATTGTTTCTTCTTCAACTATCCTGCCCCTTTAGCTCATAAGAAAAAGAGCTGCCAAAGTGAACTGCACCCCAATTGTTAGACACCATCTAACAATTGGAGGTGCAGTTTTTTTGACTAAATATACGATAGACGAA
>NZ_JBHZPE010000107.1:0-4762 GCF_042787985.1 Peribacillus sp. YIM B13481 | reverse complement strand
ACTTGGCTACTTAAGTCCGGTGGCTTATCGAAACTTAGCCCTTAAAAAAGTTGTTTGATTTAGTGTTGACATACCAACTCCCTAAAACGTTCGTTTTAGGGAGTTCTAGTGTTTTACTAACGGCAAGAGTTGAAGAAGGATGAATAAGGGAAATCCAAAAACTATAGTTTGCCTTTCCTTTCCAGTATTTTATTTTAATCGCTATTGGTTAAATGTTTAAAAAACTGATCTGCTGCGACTGATAATGGAATATCTTTTTTAGTTACTAATCCAATCTTCCTCTTTTCTAGTTTTACATTTAAATGAACTTCAAATAATTCACCTTCTGATAACTCCTTCGAAACCAATTCCTTAGTGACAAATGCAATCCCCATTCCAATTTTTGCACATTCAATTAGCAATTCTACACTTCCTACTTCAATGTCAGGCTGTACACTAAGCCCTTGTTTTTGAAATAACTGATTAAGGAATCTTCTTGAACTACTTGTTTCCGAAAAAGAGATAATAGGATAATTTAGCATCTCTTCTAGAGAAATAGTTTTATTAGCCAAATCTTTATATTTCTTTCCTACTATAAAGGTGCTGTTAATGCTTAAGAATTCCGTTAGTTGTATTTGACTTTGATTAATTGGCATGTGAATGATGCCAATATCAATAAGTCCGTTTGTTAATTTGTCTAAAATTTTGGGTGTTGACCCATGTTGAAGTTTGATCTGTATTTTTGGAAAAATGTCTTGAAATGTCTGTACATAAGGTAGCAAATAATGTTTGCATGTTGAATCACTACCTCCGATTGTGACATGACCACTTTCTAAATTTTTCAACTCGGAAATCTTGCGTTCTGCATTATCAATTAATCCAAAAGCTTGCTGAATATAATCAAATAACGTTTTTCCCTCATTTGTTATTATTACTCCCTTTGAAGTTCTAAGAAATAATTGTACTCCTAGTCTTTCTTCTAATTGTTTAATTGAATGACTAACGCTTGGTTGTGTAATATATAACTTTTTTGCGGCTTTACTGAAGTTTTTTTCCATTGCCGTTACATAAAACACACGATATAAGTCCAAATTCATGATATAGATACCACCTATAACTGTTATTGATTATATTAATTTTATTTATGTCCGGACCTTAATTATAATAAAGATACAGAAGATAATAAACATGTAGGTCATAAGGAGTGATTTGAAGTTGGAAATACATGAATTTGACGTAAAAGCCCGTAGCCCTTGGACACCATTAACAGGTGTAAAAACAATTGTTGTTTCACCAAGTGAAAAAAGGATAAACGGTTCGGTTACGATTCCTGGAAGTAAAAGTTTAACAAATAGAGCTTTAATTATGGGTGCTTTAGCTAATGGAAAGTCAAAGGTTACAGGAATTTTAAAAAGCGATGATTCGTATTGGTGTATAGATTCTTTAAAAAAATTAGGAATAAAAATAGATATTCAAGATGAGACAGCTTACATTGAAGGAAAGGGTGGAAAATGGGATTCAGGTAGTTTGTACATTGGGGCAGCAGGTACGATTGCAAGGTTTTTACCTGGAGCTTTAGCATTATCAAGTAAAGGGACATGGGAGATAGAGGCAAGCGCAAGTATGAGTAAAAGACCCATTTCTCCTTTAATAGATGCTTTAAAAGAACTTGGTGCCGATATAGAATATTTGAATAATAAAGGTTACTATCCGTTGTCAATAAAAGGTAAAGAATTAGCTGGAGGTAATGTTAGCCTTTCGGGTAAGATTTCTAGCCAATTTATTAGTGGTTTACTGATTCCGTCACCTTATACTAAAAAGTCTATCACAGTAAATATTAAGGATTACATTGTTCAACACTCCTATGTGTTTTTAACTCTACAATTAATGGAAAAATTCGGTGCGAATGTTGAATATGATAATAACCTAAAAAAAATAGTAGTTCACCCTTCGCATTACACTCCACAAGATATAGAGTTAGAAGCAGATGCTTCTACGGCATGTTACTTTCTAGCTCTTGCAGCACTGACAAATGGTAAAATTCGAATCGATAATCTAACCTATGAAACAAAACAGCCAGATATAAAAATGGTAGATGTTCTTGAACAAATGGGATGTAAGGTAACAAAGGGCTCGTCTTTTATTGAGTTAGAAGGGGTTTCCCAATTAAAAGGTGGATTTGAAATTTCTATGAGGGAGATGTCAGATCAGACTTTAACATTAGCAGCAATAGCTCCATTTGCAGATAGAGCAATAACCATAAAGGATGTTGAACATATACGTCATCATGAATCAGATCGAATTAGTGTAATATGTGAATCTTTAACTCAATTAGGTATTAGAGTGGAGGAATTTAAAGATGGATTAAAAGTGTTTCCAGGTAACCCAAAACCAACTTTGTTAAATACTCATGATGATCATAGAGTTGCTATGTCATTAGCACTTATTGGTTCAAAAGTTGAAGGGATTCAAATAAATGATCCAGGATGTGTTTCTAAAACTTGTCCCCAGTATTTTAGGTTGTTGGAGAGCTTAGGCTTGAATATACGTCAACTTTAAATGTTGCTTAAAGTGATTAACAAAGGGTAGTTTAAATCCTTATTGAACTAATTATTCTTTAGTTTAACAAGAAACAAAAAGGCGATTTTTCTTCTTAGGAAAAATCGTCTTTTTAATTCCAAAAAATGTGATAGAGTGGGTTTTACGTCAAAATGTTGGTAGTACCCCATCGCCATCAAGCTAACAACATAAATTAATAGAGCCAAATAATATTGATTCAAAACTACCCAGTACTGGGAAATTAGGCATGTCAAAGAAACCTTGAAAAAAGCGATATTTTTTGCTAGGCAGCTTGTCTATCCTTCACCGTTTTTTCATATACAACTCCAAGAATATCCAAGACAGTCATCTTCTGTTGATTTAATGTGAAGAGCGATTAATGGAATCTCATCATAAAACATACATAGATGGAGGGAGATGAATTAAATAAAAAGAGAGTAAATCATCTTTTTTATTTGTTTGTCCTGAGAGAAAGTATTGATCATAGATAGGGGGTTCTGACGTAAAAGTGTTAAAATGTTGAAACAGCACCCCTGAACGGGTGCTGTGAATTAAACTAGTTCATCGTTCTGTTTTTTTAGGAACTTGTTTTCCAACTCTAATTGCTTCATTCGTCGTTGTAATCCTAAATTCTCTAAGTCTTTTTCTAACTCAGATGATAAATCAGTTCGTTCTTTAGCATTCTCCATTTGTTCTCTAGTAGTTGCAAACCTCTTTTGTTCTTTTGAATTCATATTAACAGCCCCTTTCCCGTGACTTTCTAGGTTCGATATAGCAGGTGGGAAATCCTGCAAAAAACACATTTACCTAGGAATGCAACCGCATTACCACAAAAAAAAACATCCGTTTAGATAGGATGTTTTTATTCTACTCTTATTTCGTTTTCATCTTTATAGTCTGCCCCTGTCGAGCTTCAATTTTTTCCATGACCTTTTTATCTCCTAATATTTTATGTCTGTTTTCATTGACCAGGCTTTGAAAAGGAGGGGTAACTTTCTCGTAATGGCACTTCTTTCTTACTGTTTAGTTTAGTACGTAAACAAGTATCATTATAACGTTTAATTGAAAATCTTTTTACTTTTCTTAATCATTTATATTCACCCTAAAATTCACCTTAAATTTACATTAAAAATAGATGAAAATAGTAGAAATCTATAAATTAAGTGGTATAGTAACATCAAAATAAGCCTTCTAGGAAAGAAACTTTATTAAAAATTGGCTATATTAGATTAATAAAGACAGGAGTAATTGTAATGAAAAAATTGACCTTAATTTTTGTATTAATATTTGCAATAGCTTTACCAAATGTTGCTCAGGCAAAAGGATTTAGTGGTCATAGTTCTTTCAGTCACAGTTCTTCGTTCAGTTCTCATTCAAGTAGGGGCACATATTCAAGTGGAACTTATCATTCTGGATATAAGTCCCCATCAAGCAACGTTACAAGAACGCCATTACGTTCTAACTCTCACACGACTTATAACCAGACCCCACCTTCACGAACAAAAAGTATACTGACTCATGCTGCAGCGTTTGGAACGGGGGCACTTTTAGGCCATATGCTTCATCCATTTGGAGGAAATTATAATGGTGCATATGGAAGTAATGCTTCAAATGGATTTTCCTTTTTGGGAATTCTTGTGGATATACTTTTGATTTTAGTCATCATCTGGGTAATTAAAAACATCTTTACAAGAAGAAGATATTAAGGAGAAATTTAAGATGAAAGTACTATTTAATGAACAAGATCTTGTGGATAGTATTTGTATTTATATTGCGGTAAAAGAAAGCATCGAACCTCAACAGGTAGAAGTAGATTTGGAGTTTCACCCTTCTCTTGGGCTTGCTGCTTCTACTTTAGTATTAGGACGTGCCACACGATTGTATGAACAAGACATCATTGATGCTGTTGCAGTATACTTACAGGACTATCATCAGTTCGTTGCTGATCATTTACAAGTTAATTTATCCTTTTCTGAAAAGGATGGATTTACTGCATCTATCCAAGTATTAAATAATTAGTAATTAGTTTCGACAAGAAACTTCCGGACATTTGTGTACAGGAATTAATAGGTTCTCTCATTATAATTTTGATTCATTATAAAAAGACATATATAAATGTAAAATAAAAAGAAGCCTTAATCTTTATATGAACTGTGCCCCATTTTACGGACAGTAGAAAAAAGTGCCTAAGCAGCTAATAAATGGTCCCGGTATTGTACCGGGG
>NZ_JBHZPE010000106.1:0-5091 GCF_042787985.1 Peribacillus sp. YIM B13481 | reverse complement strand
GTCTCGCACTTCCGCTCCAATCAACCTTAAATAGTTTCGTTTTAAAAACAACAATCTTTACGAAAAGAGCCTTTTTTTATCATTTAAAGCTCGATATGCTTACGGGAAATAAATATTTTTTTACAAAAAGAGGGAATAGTTCAGGGGATATAAGTTTATAATATCAGTTTTATGAAATACAGCAATTAATATCATAAAATATGATATCATTTTTAACAATTTAAAGTTTATATGGTAATTTTAAGAAATATTATATATAATGAAAAATGAGAATATTGAATATATTATTTAAATTACTAGTTTAAAATAACAAAAAAAAGGGCTTTTCACTATCGCTAACGAAATATTGGGAAATAATACTTGAAGAAAGGATTATACATAAGTTTTGATTCAAGTTAAGGAGAATGCTATATTACGTTCTCTGAATTCTGACTATTATAAATTTTCAGTTTTGGCGGTTTGATTATGGGCAGGGAGGTTAATTATGATAGTTTTTGACCGAGTGAATAAGTATTATGGCGATTTCCATGTATTGAAAGAAATTAATCTTACAATTAAGAAGGGGGAAGTGGTAGTGGTCATCGGACCGTCCGGATCAGGGAAAAGTACACTGCTTCGATGCATTAATCGTCTAGAGACCATTTCGGAAGGTTCCCTTTCCATAAATGGTTTAAATGTAGCGGATAAAAAAACGGACATAAACAAACTCCGTCGGAATATCGGTATGGTTTTCCAGCATTTTCACTTGTATCCTCATAAAACTGTGCTCGAGAATATCATGCTTGCTCCCAGGAAGGTTTTAGGGCAATCCGAAGAGGAAGCAAAAAAGATTACACTAAAGTATCTGGATAAAGTGGGGATTGGCGATAAAGCGAATTCATTTCCTTCTCAGCTTTCAGGTGGACAGCAGCAACGGGTAGCGATCGCCAGAGGTTTGGCAATGGGTCCCGAAATCATGTTATTTGATGAACCTACCTCAGCCTTGGATCCTGAAATGATTGGCGAGGTACTGGATGTAATGAAAGCACTTGCCCATGAAGGAATGACGATGGTGGTGGTCACGCACGAAATGGGATTTGCCCGTGAAGTAGCGGATCGAATCGTATTCATGGACGAAGGCAGGGTTTTAGAAGAGGCATCACCGGCTGAGTTTTACGCCAATCCTCGGGAAGAGAGGGCTCGTTTATTCCTTAGCCGTATATTAAATCATTAAATAAAAAACAGGGGTGAATTACATGTTGAAGAAAAAGAAATGGTTAAAATTATCTTTGCTATCATTACTGGCTGTCATTTTATTAGCTGGATGTGGCGGGGGGAATGTTTCAGACAAAGCTGAAAAGGCTGGAGGTAAAGTCCAAGAAATTGATGTTCTTGCCCAAGTGAAGGAAAAGGATAAGATCGTTTTTGGGGTGAAAAATGATACAAGGCTATTCGGTTTGAAGAATCCTAGTACTGGAGAGGTAGAAGGCTTTGATATTGATATCGCAAAAGCTCTTGCAGCAGAAATCCTTGGTGATGAGAATAAAGTTGAATTTAAAGAAGTGACTTCTAAAACTAGGATGGCCTTATTGAATAATGGTGATATCGACGCAATTGTAGCAACCATGACAATCACGGAAGATCGTAAAAAAGAAGTTGACTTCACTGATGTTTACTTCGACGCGGGACAATCTTTGTTAGTCAAAAAAGGCAGCGATATCAAGGGCATTGATAGTTTAAAAGGGAAAAAGGTATTGGCAGTCAAGGGCTCTACTTCTTCCATAAATATCCGTGAAAAAGCTCCTGACGCACAAGTGCTTGAATTTGAAAACTATTCCGAAGCTTTCGCTGCACTTAAATCAGGACAAGGGGATGCATTGACCACGGATGATTCCATCCTTTATGGAATGGCGGATGAGGATCCAAATTATGAGCTTGTTGGCGGTACATTTACAGACGAGCCTTATGGAATTGCTGTGAAAAAAGGAAATGCGGACTTTGTTGCCGAATTAAATAAAGCCCTTAAGTCACTTAAAGATTCAGGCAAGTACGATGAAATCCATGATAAATGGATTAAACATTAAATATTTTTAGCAAATGTATAAGGGAAGCTGACCCTAAATAACATTTTAACATTTGTCTGTGAGGATGAGCGTTTTGCTCATCCTTACTAGTTAAAGGAGTGTATGCCGTGCTAGATTTCTCCATTTTAACAGAGAATCTGGATATGTATTTATTAGGCTTTAAAAATACAATCATGTCGAGTTTGATTGCATTGGTAGCGAGTTTGATTCTTGGTGTGCTTATTGCTATCATGCGGATTGCGCCGATAAAGCCACTAAACTGGCTGGGTACCGCCTATGTCGAGTTCATTCGGAACATACCGTTATTGATCATTACCTTTTTCTTCTTTCTTGGTCTTAAACTAAGCGGTCTATACGCAGGGACATTAGCATTGACCATTTACACTTCATCTTTCATAGCTGAGGCAATTCGAGCAGGCATACTTTCCGTGCCAAAGGGTCAAATGGAAGCTGCCCGTTCTTCAGGTCTGACATATGGGCAGGCAATGAGGCTCGTCATTTTGCCACAGGCCGTTAAAATAGTCATTCCTCCTTTAGGAAACCAATTTATCAATCTAGTTAAGAATTCTTCCATTTTAGCCGTCGTTGCAGGACTCGATCTTATGTACCACGGGGATTTGATTTCTTCAAGGACATTTGTCGTGTTTGATGTGTACATTTTCGTTGCAGCATTTTACTTAATACTTACCATTCCTTTAAGTTTTGGCGTTGGTTATTTGGAAAAACGTCTGGCTAAGAGTAATTGAGGGAGGTGTATCATATGGATTTTGCAGGTGCCTATACACCAGATAATCTTAAGTTTTTATTAGAAGGATTTTGGGTAACGCTCCAGGTAGCTTTTATATCCATTATTCTAAGTTTCATTATTGGCGGGCTTGTAGGTATAATCCGATACGCAAAGGTGCCGGTGTTATCACAAATATTGGCTTTGATTGTAGAAACGGTACGTAATTTACCGCTGTTATTAATAATATTTTTTACGTATTTTGCTTTGCCGGAAATAAGGATTAAACTGGAAATCATTCCAGCAGCCATTGTTGCCTTGACAATTTTCGAGTCAGCCATGCTTTCTGAAGTCATTCGAAGTGGGCTAAAATCCATCGATAAAGGCCAAATGGAAGCTGCCCGTTCATCAGGCTTGAGCTATACACAGGCATTGATACATATTATTCTGCCCCAAGCGCTGCGCCGCATGGTTCCTCCTATTGTCAGCCAATTCATTTCTTTATTAAAGGATACCTCTTTAGCTGTTGTCATCTCTTTACCGGAGCTGACTCATCATGGTCAAATCATTTATGGACAAAGTCAAAAGTATTTAATACCGATTTTGATCCTGGTAGCTCTCATGTATTTCATAGTTAACTATAGCCTTTCTTTGGTAGCACAGAGACTTGAATTGAAACGTACCTAAAAAAACGACTCAGAAATGAGTCGTTTCAAAATGTAGACAAACTCGATGAAAATCGAGTTTGTCTACATTTTTTTTATGGCTTGTACAATTTGAACGCTGATTGGAACGTAGGGTACTCGCTTTCCGCGGGGGCGGCCCACCCTCGGCGTTCTTTGCGCCTGTGGGTCACCCTTGGACACGCTTTTCCTGCTGGGGGAGTCTACTACCATCCGTTCCAATCAACTGGAACGTTTTAAGAAAAAACTGTAGGCTAGGTCTGATCCCGAACCCTTAATTAAGACTAGTTTATACTTTATGGTTTTTACCTGTTTTATGAAACCCTTATTAAATTGACGAAATTCGCGAAACTCCTGCCGAATAACTGGCTGGCGGAGGCCTCACAGACGCTTTCGGCGAGGTGCCTTGTCAGACAGTTGGCGAAAAGGGGACGGATTTCTGAAATCAACTGGTATGTTATGTAAGGATCCGACCAAGGGTATGGAATTTACCGGGAGGGTAGCAAGGAATATTAGAGATGGTGAATACAAAAATAATGAATCTTTTGCTTTTAATAACCGTATATATAAGGGGAAGAAAGAAGGTGGAATTTATGTCGGAAATTAATCCAACCAACAGCAAAGCGATTGTATCATTAATCATGGGGGTATTGTCCCTGCTTATTCCATTCATCGGCATCATATTGGGTATTCTAGGTTTAATATTTGCATCTAAGAGTAAACAAGAAATTAATCTTACTGGTGAATCCGGAAATGGTTTAGTGACAGCTGGTAAAGTGTGCAGCATTATTGGAATAATCCTTAATGTTATCGTGATTTTGATTTTTCTGGTGTTTTTTTGTTTCGTAGTAGATACGGACATAACAACCTATTGAATGTAAAAATAATCTTGACAAACAAAGAAAAAGTAAGTAAATCTATTTTTAATAGAATTTCATGTTATAATTAACTAAAATGCTATATATTGTATGAAGGGATGATATTTTGACCATTCAAATATTTGAGTATCCAGCCGTATTCTATTATGAAAAACACCCATTGATTATCGACTCTTTTTCCGTTCAAGTTTGTTTCCCGGATTTTAGGCGAGAAGGAATTATTTCTACCGTTAGCGGTAGGAATCGGGTAGATGCCTTAGCTTGTGCTCAAGAATTATTGGAATCCATGGTCGAACATTTTATTCATGATAAAAAAACAATACCGGATGCAAGTGATTTGGAAAAGGTAAATCTAGATAGGGGAATTAATATATGTGAGGCTGCACCCTTCAGGATTGAAATAGAAAATATCACATATGAAAAATAAAAAAACCTTGCCGGGTAGAGGACAAGGTTTTTATTTTGGATTTCTTGAAGGGTTTATCATACTTTATCACCCGGAATGTCAGTTTATAAGAATGAAAATCTATACAAAATGGATCGGTGGATTCTAATAGCCCTAAATCATCAATTTTTTTTACATAAGTACATGATCTTTTTTGTAAGGTTAGCTCCGGAATTTAATTTTTTTAACGAAAAACCATCATTATCTGTAAAGGAATGATGGTTTCAGTTTGTAGACAAAAGGGGTCCGGAATTAAAAAATTCCGAACCCCTTTTTGAGATTCCCTTTGAATTTTTGC
>NZ_JBHZPE010000105.1:0-5179 GCF_042787985.1 Peribacillus sp. YIM B13481 | reverse complement strand
TCCACCATTTTTCGAAGACCATCGGTCTCTATTTTTTCACCGTTTAGAATCGCTTCAAGGATACGGCGTCCCGATACTCCAAAAATGTCTGATAGAACGGATGTTAGCTTGATATTAGCATCTTGAAGAATTTTGTGAATACGATTCTGTTCTGAAGTGCGATGATGAATCAATTTTTTTCGATAACGAGTAAGATCTCGTAAATCACGAATATTCTCCGGTGGGACAAAATTGCTTTCAATAAGTCCGCATCTTAGAAGCTTGGCAAGCCATTCGGCATCTTTTACATCCGTTTTACGTCCTGGAACATTTTTGACATGCCTGGCATTGGCAAGAACAAGGTGAAAAGAATCCTCGAGTATATTCCATATTGGTTTCCAGTAGACTCCGGTGCTTTCCATCACAACATCGGATACCTGAAAGGTAGCGAGCCAATCACTTAAAGCCAAGAGTCCCGTTGTTGTAGTTGAAAATGTTTCAATAGAGGTTTTGGGCTTTTTATCTAATTGACCAAATAATACACAAGCTACTACTGTTTCTTGGTGTACATCTAGGCCAGCACACCGTTCAATCATTGCTTCCATAGGAGAATCACCTCAAAAAAAGATTAACAATACATATGACAGGAGATTTGTTACAAAAATTTTTGTATACGTACTTGTAGTACACTAAATGGTTCTTCAATACTGTCACAACCAGTTTCTTATACAGGGTATCTTCCTTAAGATCCACCAAAAAAAGTCCAGCCTGGTTGTATTGTTATCATCCATTATTGTCAAGGGTTTAATGGGTTAGACTTTATTTTTGGGTAAAGAGCAGGTTTTCGTGCTAGATGGTGGCGGCGAGAATCGCCGCCATAGAAGTTTCTTATGCAACTAAACCAGCTAATAGTTAGTCAACATTTTTCAATGAAAACTAAAAATATTTCATGCTATACTAAATTTGTGCATGCTAAATAACCTTCCAATGAACCGTATTTGGAAAGTTTTGTGCTATTTAGTTATACTTTTAAACTAGGTTAGATCTTGGAAAGTCGAGTTATTTTGTAATAGTGCATAAATCCATTGTAGAAGCTTATTAGCACATGCTATCACAGCTACTTTAAAGGGCTTTCCTTCTTCAAGTTTCTTATCATAGAACTCTCGTAATCTCTTGTTCCGGGGGATGATTTCATCTGTCGTTTTCTTCTTGCGACAATCACGAATGGCACAACGAACGGCCATATATAAGGCATGTCGTAGTCTGCCAGAACCTCTTTTGGTAATCCTATTTACTGTGCCTTTAAATTTACCTGATTCAAAGATACTTGGATCAATTCCAGCAAATGCCACTAGTTTTTTTAGGGTGATTAAACCGATCAATCTCTCCAATTTCAGAAATAATCGTCGCAGCGATTTTTTCACCGATTCCAGGGATGGATTGGATCATCTTATATTATTCAATTTCTTTTGCCAAAGCATCTATCTCGTCTTCAAACCTGGATAGGTGCTTTTGGTATTCTAGAAGCATTTTTATATACATCTCTAGGCTTAAAATGTGACTCTGATATAAAGTTCTCTGAAAAGGATTTCGAGCTGAGGCAGCCATAAGTTTCTCTGCCTTTGTATTCGCCCACTTTCTAGAACGACTTGGACAAAGTTCATCAATCCTATTTGCTACAGTTTCTTCACCGACTGCTAATATGTCTTCAGAAGTAGGGAATTCTAATAGAGTAAGCAAAGAAACAACCGAATACAAATCTCCAAAAACCCCTCTATATTCAGGAAATACTTGATCAAGAACAGCCTGAAACTGTAGTTTTGTTTGTACATAGATACCTGTTATATTTGCATGTTGTCTTGAAAGATTACGAAGATTTAAGAGTTGTATCCCTCGTTTTTTATAAGGCTCTAACTCCTCTTTATAGTACAGCTCGCAGAGGTGACGTGCATCGATTATATCTGTCTTTACTTTGCGTAAACTAGAGCTCTTCGCACGATAAGAAATGAGTGGGTTAACGATAATTAATAAGTAATCTCTCTCCTCAAAATACTGTACAACGGGCGTATGATAATGCCCCGTAGATTCCAATACAATCGGAGGTTTGATCCCCGTTCTATTTTCTATTTCTCTCAGAAAGTGAAAGAGTGTTTCTAGTCCTTCAATGGTATGCGTAACTTTAAAACTGCCTTGATAAGGCTTTTTCTTCTCCAAGAATGCTTGAACCTGACTTTCACCTTTGGCTACATCCAGACCAACTACTGGATTCATATTCATATTCTATCTCCTCCAAAAACATATTATTAAGGGGCAGGATAGTTGAAGAAGGAATTTGTATTTACTTCTAGAATATACATAATTAGGTTATGTGATGGTGGGAGCTTAAATGGATAAGGGCAGTATTTTCGCCCTGCTCGGCTCCAATGGGGCGGGCAAGACAACGGTTGTCAAAGAAGATTACTTACGGAATAATGGTGACTTTGAATTTGATGAAACCGAGAATAAACGTCCGATGAACATATGGCTCTATGCTAAGTGCAGGACATTTCTCGATTCTGATCACCCAGAACAGGATGTGAGTCATCTTTTGATTACCAATATTCAGTCTCTTTGATGCATCGAACACGCTTTCAAGCATTGATAACAAAAGAGAATTTGTAGAACAATAGGGCTGATAAAAAAGTAAAGAGAGGGAAAACAAATGAAAAAGATTACAACGGGACAAAGCAACACTGGCTTATCCGAAACAGGGCTACGCAGAATGCGCGACGTGCTGGCACGGCATGTCGAGTCCGGGAAGATTCCTGGGCTCGTCGCCCTGGTCAGTCGGTACGGTGAGACGCACGTCGAAGCGATCGGCACGATGCGCCATGACGGTGGCGCGCCGATGCGCCGGGACACGATCTTCCGGTTGGCGTCCACTTCCAAGCCGCTCGCGGTCGCGTCGGTGATGATCCTGCTCGACGAGTGCAAGCTGCATCTGGACGACCCAGTAGATACGTGGCTGCCCGAACTCGCCGACCGGCAGGTGCTGAAACGGGCAGACGGCCCGCTGGACGACACGGTGCCGGCACGGCGGCCGATCACCGTACGGGACTTGTTGACCTCCACGTTCGGGCTCGGAGTGGATATTACGTTGATGGGCTCCCCGATCCAGAACGCGATCTTCAAGAGTGGGATATACGACACGCCAGGGGCGGAGTTGCCCGAGCCGGATGAGTGGATGCACCGCCTGGGCACACTCCCGTTGAGCTACCAGCCCGGAGAGCGGTGGCAATACCACGTCAGCAACGAAGTGCTCGGCGTGCTCGTCGCCAGAGTCACGGGTCAGACGTTCGAGACGTTCCTGCGCGAACGCATCCTCGATCCGCTGGGGATGAAGGACACTGGTTTCTACGTGCCCGCCAACAAGATTGACCGGCTGCCGCCCGCCTTCAACCCCGATCCGCAGACCGGAGAGTTCATCGTGTGGGACGAGGCCGCAGGCGGACGCTACAGTCGACCTCCAGCGTTCCAAGCAGGCGGCGGTGGGCTGCTCTCAACCGTCGACGACTATCACGCGTATTTACGGATGCTGCTGAACCAAGGGATGCACGGGACCGAACGGATCCTGTCCCGGCCCGCCGTCCAGCTGATGACCACCAACCGCCTCACGCCCGAGCAACAAGCCGCCCGAGACGCCATGGCCAAAAACAACGTCCATTTGTCGCACGGCCAAGGGCAGCACGGCGGCTGGGGCTTCGGGATGGCGGTGCGCACCTACCGTGGTGACTACGCGTCCATCGGCCAGTTCGGCTGGGACGGTGGAACCGGCACGACGACGTACGCCGACCCGGACAAACAGCTCACCGGAATCCTGCTCACCCAGGTCGGGATGTCCACCCCGGATTCAGCGCGGCTTATCCACGACTTCTGGACCATGGTCTACCAGGCAATCGAAGACTGACACCGAGCCCGCGCCTGGTACGCCCGCCCTCAACCCACGACACCCAACGGTCTGCCCCCTGGCCGGTCCAATTGGGGTTTTAGCTGATAAGTTGTTTTGGGAGAAGTATATGAGAGCATTTATCATTTCTCGTGCAAAGGCACAGAAAAAGATTGCCGAGAATATGCTCTAACCTTGTTTAACTAACGGGTGCGTTAGCGCCATAAGAAGGCTGCCAATTGGCGGCCTTTTGAATGTGCGATTCTTATCATACATTCAAATTAGAGAAAAAAATACCCTTGTTCAACTAAACTGGTAGTTTAGCTGAAGAAAAATTGTATTACTTTTCATCAATTGGGAAAATATATAATTAAGAACAAAAAGGAGGGAACAGAGATGGAAGTAAATATGAGTGTTGAAGAAGTCGTGAATCAAATTTCTGAATTAGTAGAAAAAGAAGGGAAGCCACCTCGGAAGAAAGAGGTAAAGAAGTCAGATCCGGAATTAATGAAAAATGCATTGTATTATTTTCCTAGTTGGGATAATGCAGTAGAACATAGCATTGGATCTTAACCAACGATACATAAACATTTATTTTCCAAATTAGTGTATAATCCTTTCGCTTTTAAAAATTACAAATGAGTTGTGTTGGATCCCACCACAGAAGCTACCTGAGTGAAAGGGGAGTTTTTGTGGTTATTTATATTTGTTCCCGTCCCCTAGTGGACTGATGTTTTTTCATAAAGTAACGTTCTTACTGCATCAAAATGATAAAATATTAATGTTGTTTTTAGGGAGTTTTACAGCTAAAGGCCGAGTTTCTTTTCCTTATTTGAGTCTGTAAAAACGCTAAAGTATTTCAATACATTATTCGTTTCTTCTTCGATACTGCCGATATAACGCAATGTAACCGAAGATGGGAATGATGCAAAATCCGTTGCAACATGGCAATATCCTTCGTGGCTTTGTAAAACCAAAAGCCAAACTTTTTTTCGTAAGGTATGGTTGCACACATGTTCCACGCCAGCAAACTCTGCCGCCTTATTTAACCAGTAAGCCGGAGAAGGGGAATGGGGCGTACTCATAGACCTCCTGGAAGCAATTCGCGATATACATGTCGCGGATTTTTTTGCATTTTACCTTCCTATACCCGGAGAATTTTGTGTTGTTTGAATTGTCAACACTAAATCAAACAACATTTTTAAGGGACAACTTTTTAAATTCTAGAGGGCTTACGTAGCCTAAAGTTCCATGAATTCGCAACTTATTAAACCA
>NZ_JBHZPE010000104.1:0-5392 GCF_042787985.1 Peribacillus sp. YIM B13481 | reverse complement strand
AAGCCATTGAAGATCGAATTAGGAATACAGCTTAAGATTTAACTTTTTAGTGTCCAAAATATTGACCCAAATCCAACTGTTTGTGATGTTTATCACTTAAACTAACAGGTGCTTTAGCTGAAGATCGGAGCTGTCTTTAAGGCAGCTTTTCTTTATGGAACTATCGGGGCAGTTTAGTTTAATAAGGAAAGACTAAACTACTCCATTATTAAGTTAATTGTATCATTTGCTATTCCTTCACCTAATGCTTGAATATGTAAGTGGTCAAGAAGGGATGGACGGTCAATATTCCAAGTTAAAGTAAATTGATTATCCTTATCATCTCCTTTAATGTCATAGCCAATAAGTTTTCTTTGATTCCAGGTTTCTGTACCAGTTGGTACTAACCAAAATAAGACAGTCTCAAGTGTTTTCAGCTTTCACATTAAATGTTATCTTCTTTGTTTCTTTCTTTTGGTACTTCAACCCAAGTTCCTTTTTGGGGTAATCAGTTTCAAAGCTAATTATATTAGGTGGGGCTGGAATAACCTTTTGATTCTCGACAGGTTGTAATGCTGTTAAAATGAGGTAGATTTAGTTGGAAGTGATTCTAAATAACAAAACAAAAAACGTTAAAGATCTTTAGGAAATTGAAAGATTATGAAAATGTAAAACCAATAGCCAAACGTTTTTCGCAAGGTACGGTTGCCGACATGTTCCACGCCAGCGAACTCTGCGGCTTTATTTAGCTGCCGGTAGGAGGGTAATGGGGTGAAGATTATGGCGTTTCTATTTTATATAAACTAAAAAAGCCCTTTGAAGTTTTCTTATTACTATTACTTCAAAGGGCTTTTATTTAGTTTGTTGTTAACTTTTGAAAAAATTTGTTTAATCCATAAAAAACTGCTCCTATGAAGCTTCCTAAAGCAACTGATCCAATAATCATTAAACTAATTTCCTTAATTGTAACTGGTGTCATAAACTGAGTGGATGAAAATAATAAAACGAGAACAACTGGTATTAAAAACCATAGAATTGTTTTTTTCAATTAAATCACCTCCAATTTATTTTATAGTTCTATGCTTAGATACTTTCCCTTTGCTATCGCTTCTTAAATATACTTTTACAAATTTGTCTTGCATTGTAATACCTTGTCCACCAATACCGTATCCCCATGATGCATTTCCTTGAACATAAAGCTCTGCAGTTTTTGTTGATATACTCTTTCCTCCACTTTTTTGGTTGTCTATGTTCCAAACACTTACGTTTCCTCTCTTAAAATAACCAATATCTTCTTTAGCAGTTACTTTAGTACCGTTGTAAGTAAACCACCCAGAAATATATGCTTTCCATAAAGTTAAGCCTGTCCAGTTTTTAGCTGTATAAGAATTAGAAACATGCTTTTTCTTAGAAGAAGTAGATGTTGCAGCCATCATTAAAGTATTAGCAGAAGTAAGTTCTGAATCACTAGCCGGCTCTTCAGTACCTTCATCAGTTTCTGAAACATAGAAAGTATCGCTATCTGTGAAGATTAATTGAGTATCATCGTTAACATCGTAAGCTCTAAAATTCCCTTCATCAATTTGTTCATCAATATACTCTGGAACATCTTCAACATTATCTAAGGAAGTATTATCAGCTTCTCCAGTATTAGTCGCTTTCAATTCAACAGGGTGCTCTTCAAGATAATTATCTATAGTACTATTAATATCTGCTTTCTCAGGAATATCTTTTTAATAATTAACTAAATTTTCTTCCCTATTCTCTACACTTATCTTACCATCATTCTGTTCCTCAGCGGATGCTGATGAACCAATACCAAATAATAAACTTACTCCTAAAGCACCACTTACTGTTAAACTAGTAATCTTTTTAAACATATTAATTCCCCCTATATTTTACTATAACAACAACAAAATATACATTATTTACATTTAAAAGTAAATGGTGTATATTTTGTTGAATTAAGGGGGCCGATGATATATTAATAATTGATTAAGTATATCATGGGGTACAGACATCAAAACGAAAACCTGCTTAGCCAGTAATGGACTGGGCTTTTTTACTTTCTACGGTATGGCGGAAACTATGGAATATTTAAGAGAAGGTGACAAGCTGTTGTTTACAAGTTGGATAGATTAGCACGTTCCACCTTTGACCTACAAAAGATTGCTAAGGATTTAGAAGAACGTGGAATAGCTTTAGTATTCATCAAAGAACAGATTGATTTTAGTACACCATCAGGAAAGCTAATGTTTACTATGCTGGGGGCTATTGCTGAGTTTGAACGTGATCTAATTAAAGATAGAACCACTGAGGGACGTGAAAGGGCTAAGGCGCAGGGTAAACATATGGGACGTAAAGGGAAGGACGAGAAGGACGTTAGGAAGGCGTTAAAGCTGTATAATGAAAGAGAATCTAACGGTTTAAGCGTTAAAGATATAGCTAAAATGACTGGCGTTCCACGTTCCACTATTTACGCTAAAGTGAAAGAGATGACTAGCAAATAGGCTAAAATCGTCTTTTTTCTTAATGAACTAAACCAGCTAATAGTTAGTCAACATTTTTCAATGAAAACTTAAAATATTTCATGCTATACTAAATTTGTGCATGCCAAATAACCTTCCAATGAACCGTATTTGGAAAGATTTGTGCTATTTAGTTATACTTTTAAACTAGGTTAGATCTTGGAAAGTCGAGTTATTTTGTAATAGTGCATAAATCCATTGTAGAAGCTTATTAGCACATGCTATCACAGCTACTTTAAAGGGCTTTCCTTCTTCACGTTTCTTATCATAGAACTCTCGTAATCTCTTGTTCCGAGGGATGATTTCATCTGTCGTTTTCTTCTTGCGACAATCACGAATGGCACAACGAACGGCCATATATAAGGCATGTCGTAGTCTGCCAGAACCTCTTTTGGTAATCCTATTTACTGTGCCTTTAAATTTACCTGATTCAAAGATACTTGGATCAATTCCGGCAAATGCCACTAGTTTTTTAGGGTGATTAAACCGATCAATTTCTCCAATTTCAGAAATAATCGTTGCAGCGATCTTTTCACCGATTCCAGGGATGGATTGGATAATCTTATATTCTTCAATTTCTTTTGCCAAAGCATCTATCTCGTCTTCAAACCTGGATAGGTGCTTTTGGTATTCTAGAAGCATTTTTATATACATCTCTAGGCTTAAAATGTGACTCTGATATAAAGTTCTCTGAAAAGGATTTCGAGCTGAGGCAGCCATAAGTTTCTCTGCCTTTGTATTCGCCCACTTTCTAGAACGACTTGGACAAAGTTCATTAATCCTATTTGCTACAGTTTCTTGACCGACTGATGATATGTCTTCAGAAGTAGGGAATTCTAATAGAGTAAGCAAAGAAACAACCGAATACAAATCTCCAAAAACCCCTCTATATTCAGGAAATACTTGATCAAGAACAGCCTGAAACTGTAGTTTTGTTTGTACATAGATACCTGTTATATTTGCATGTTGTCTTGAAAGATTACGAAGATTTAAGAGTTGTATCCCTCGTTTTTTATAAGGCTCTAAATCCTCTTTATAGTACAGCTCGCAGAGGTGACGTGCATCGATTATATCTGTCTTTACTTTGAGTAAACTAGAGCTCTTCGCACGATAAGAAATGAGTGGGTTAACGATAATTAATAAGTAACCTCTCTCCTCAAAATACTGTACAACGGGCGTATGATAATGCCCAGTAGACTCTAAAACGACCGGAGGTCGAATTCCTGTTACGTTTTCTATCTCTCTAAGATAATGGTGTAAGCTCTCTAGTCCTTCAATGGTATGTGCTACTTTGAAACTTCGTTGATAAGTCTTCTTTTTATCCAAGAACGCTTGAACCTGACTTTCACCTTTAGCTACATCCAGACCAACCACGGGATTCATTTTTTATCTCCTCCAAAAACATAATTAACCCCTAATCCTTCTTGCAGTATCATAGCTTCGCTTGTTATACGAGATCTTGGTCCCAACCAGCCAAATCATGTTTAAGCAAGTAGGGGGCGAACTGTTTAGTTGACGGGGGCCAAGCCCCACGGGCAGGAACGTTCTACCCCAGCTACCGTTATCATAAATCGATATAAAAATTGTTCAACCAGAAATATCTGGCTGACCTTATAATACGAAAGGGGCAGGATAGTTCTAGAAGCGTAGCATATTCGAACTGTAAGAATTACTATTTTTATCAAAAAAACTAAAATTTAGTAATGGTATTAACTGAGTGGTGAGAATTTGTTAACTAATATAGGTATTCCAGGATTAATTCTATCTTCTTTTTGCGTAATATTAGTTTTGATTTTACTAAGAAAACTAGTGCAAGCTATCAGACGGTAAAACCGTCTTTTTTTGGTCACAGTATATGTTACCTCTACAATAAGTCTTATGGAACAAAGGTGAAGATTAAAGGGGGGAAAATCGTTGAAAAATAAGAACATCTTAATTATTTTTGGTATAATATTATGCTTTTTATTATTTGTTTTAGGTATGTTATTTTCAGAACAAATCCCTCTCCTAACTGTCGTAGGGATTATTGGAGGAAGTGGTATGTTTTACTTTGTATTCCGAATTGTTACGAGCGCATTTGAGAATCAAAAGTAATCACATTTTCTTATTCAAAAAATGGATGAAGACGATGAAGTTTCAGAAACTTCATGGAAACAGCTATTCCTTATTCAACTAAACAAATAAGAAAAACTGGGAGGGATTTTATGAATTATGAATATAAAGAGAAAGAAAAGAAAAATGGTCCATATATTTCAATTAGAGATAAAGGTGAGAATTCACTGTTAGAAGTAGAAAGAAAAGGGAATCAGATAGAAATAGTTACATATGTGCGAAATGATAAAACAACCAAATTCACAATGCCGATGGAATTATTTGAAAAAATGTCCAAAGGAATGATTCAAGAATAACACAATGTGTTATTGCATTAACGGGTCCTTTTATAAATCGTACAAATAGTTAAATTAAACACATCCTTATTCTGTTTACGAAGCATAATCAAAAGGAGGACAAATAAATGTATGAGTACAAGTTTATAAAAATAGAGTTTAAAAAGTTATCTGGTAAACCTAATGAAGACTATCGAGAAGTAATTAAAAATCACGCAAATCAAGGCTGGCGTTTTGTTCAAATTTTCTCTCCTGACTTTGCAACTTCAGGAGTTGCAGTAGGGTCATACTATGAATTGATTTTTGAAAGACCTATAAGACAGTAAACAAAACAGCAACCATTCGTTATGAAAGTTTGTTAAACATTACACTTCAACTAACTGGTGCTTTAGTTCATTAACAGGGGGTGCTTCGGCAGCCCTTTTTGTATGAAAACATATTCGTGAAAGGCCATACTAAAATAAGCCCACCAAATTCTAATTTTTTTGAAGGACGTAA